>CATPBC010000244.1 GCA_955652195.1 uncultured Xanthobacteraceae bacterium
CTGGCCTTATCGATCAGCGTTACGTCTGCTTTGCCGCGACGACCGAGTTTGTCGCCGAGCCGGGTGGCAAGTTCGAGACCACCGGCGCCGCCGCCAACCACAACAATCCGATGCGGGCGGGCTAACTGATCCGCTGCGCCCGTTCCGGGCCCGCGTAGTGCAGGATCCATCGCTCGCTCCTTTGGCTGCAAGCCTCAGCGCACGAGACTTAGCGCACGAGAGAAGGGCGCTTATTGTCGAACGTCCAGCCGGGGATGAGGTACTGCATTGCCATTGCATCGTCGCGTGCGCCGAGGCCGTGCGATTGGTAGAGCGCGTGCGATCGCTCGATTTGATCGAGATCGATTTCGATTCCCAATCCTGGCCGTTCCGGCAGCGCCACCACGCCGCCGCGGATTTGCAACGGCTCTTTGGTCAATCGCTGACCGTCTTGCCAGATCCAATGGGTGTCGATCGCGGTGATCCGGCCTGGGGCCGCGGCGGCCACATGCGTGAACATTGCCAGCGAAATATCGAAATGATTGTTGGAATGCGATCCCCAGGTCAGGCCCCAATCGCGGCACATCTGCGCCACGCGCACCGAGCCCTGCATCGTCCAGAAATGCGGATCGGCGAGCGGGATATCGACCGATTGCAGCACAATGGCATGACCCATTTGCCGCCAATCGGTCGCCACCATATTGGTCGCCGTCGGCAGGCCGGTCGCCCGGCGAAATTCGGCCATGATCTCACGGCCCGAATAACCTCGCTCGGCGCCGCAAGGATCTTCCGCATAGGCGAGCACGCCGTGCATTCTGCTGCACAGCTGGATCGCCTGCTCAAGCGACCACGCGCCGTTTGGATCAAGAGTAATCCGCGCTTGCGGAAAACGCTGTGCCAGCGCGGTTACCGTTTCGATTTCTTGCTCGCCGCGCAGCACGCCGCCTTTTAATTTGAAATCTTCGAAGCCGTAATGCGCATAGGCCGCTTCGGCGAGATGCACCACGGCTTGCGTCGTCAAAGCCGCATCGTGGCGCAGACGAAACCAGTCGATCTTGGCGTCCGGTTCGGCCCGATAAGGCAGATCGGTCTTGTTGCGGTCGCCGACAAAAAACAAATAACCGAGCATCTTCACGGCGCTGCGCTGTTGTCCCTCGCCGAGCAGCGCCGCCACTGGCACGCCGAGAAACTGACCCAACAGATCCAGCAGCGACGCCTCGACCGCAGTCACCGCATGAATGGCAACGCGCTGATCGAAGGTTTGCAATCCGCGTCCGCCGGTATCGCGATCGGCGAAGCTTTTGCGCATCGTGTTGAGAATGTCGTTGTAGCTACCGATCGAGCGGCCCACGACCAATTGCCGGGCGTCCTCCAATGTTTGCCATATGTGCTCGCCGCCGGGTACCTCGCCGACGCCGGTATGGCCGGCATTGTCACGAACAATGACGATATTGCGCGTGAAGAACGGCCCGTGCGCGCCCGAGAGATTGAGCAGCATCTCGTCGTGGCCGGCCACCGGGACGACAAGCATTTCGGTGACTTTTGGCGAAGACGACAGATAATTGTCGGGTCGGATCGTCATGAAAATCCTGCTGTGCGCTACTCTAGCCGCATGCACTCGATTTTACGACCGCTTGTCACCAGGCTTCCGGCGCGTTTTGTGGTCTGGCGCTTCCTGCTAACATTGCGCGTGGAGCGGATTTGCAACGAAATCGATGACCATGAAAGCGCTCGTTTATACGGAGCCGAACGTTCTGTTGTGCCGCGAAGAGCCCGAACCCACGCCCGGCAATGATGAAGTGCTGGTGCGCGTCGAGGCGGTCGGGATTTGTGGTTCCGACATGCACGCCTATCACGGCCACGATTCACGCCGGCCGCCGCCGCTCGTGCTCGGCCACGAAGCCGCGGGTTCGATCGTCAGCGGTCCCGATCGCGGCGCCCGTGTCGCCGTCAACCCGCTGGTCCCTTGCGGTGTGTGCGACTGGTGCCTCGAGGGCCGTCCGCATCTTTGCCCGTCGCGCCAGCTGCTTTCAGTGCCGCCGCGGGCCGGCGCCTTTGCCGAACTGGTGCGGGTACCGGAACGCAACGTCGTCAAGATTCCCGATGGCCTCGACAGTGCGAAAGCGGCTCTGACCGAGCCTTTGGCGGTGGCCTATCACGCTGTCAACTTGGCCGCACGATTGTTGCAGCGGCCGATCGCGGCGAACCGCTGCCTGGTGCTCGGCGGCGGCGGCATTGGGCTCGCCTGCGCTTTGGTCCTGGCGATGCATGGCGGTTCCGACGTTCACATTGGCGAACCCAATGCGGCGCGCCGGCAGACTGCCGCGCGCGCCGGCCCGTTCCAATGCTACGCACCCAATGAGGCCGGCCAGCCGGCCAAACTGTCGATGGACTTGGTGATCGATGCGGTCGGCGCCGCCGCGACGCGCGCCGCAGCCTCGCGCCTGGTCAAACCCGGCGGTGTGATCATTCACGTTGGTTTGTTGCCGGGCTCGGAAGGATTCGATGTCCGCAAGATCACGCTGCAGGAGGTCATCGTCGCCGGCACATATTGTTATACGCCGCTGGAATTTCGCGAGACGCTCGCGGCCATTGCCGCCGGCCGGCTCGGGCCGCTCGACTGGATCGAACAGCGGCCGCTCGCCGAGGGGCCTCGCGCTTTCCAAGATATCGATGCGGGCCGCGCCGCCGCCGCCAAGATCGTGTTGAGGCCGTAGCGTCCGGCATACCAAAACCCGCGTTATGGGTGCGGTGAGCAGAGGGAACGCAACAAATGGGTAAATTCGGCGCTGTCGCGCTGGCCGTCGTTTTTCTCAGTTCATCTGCGCCGGCTGCGATCCAGACTTTTCCGACCGAGTTTAAGACCGAGACCATCGCCACCAACGGCGCGCGGATCTATGTGCGTATCGGCGGCGCTGGTCCGGCCGTGGTCTTGCTGCACGGCTTTGGCGAAACGGGAGACATGTGGGCGCCGCTCGCCGCCCGGCTGTCGCGCGACCACACCGTGATCGTGCCGGATCTGCGCGGTCTTGGGCTATCGTCACGGCCTGCTGGAGGCTACGACAAGAAAACCCAAGGCGAAGACGTTGCCGGCCTGCTCGATGCGCTGAAGGTCGATAAGGTCGATCTTGTTACCCATGATATTGGCAACATGGTCGGCTATGCGTTCGCGGCCGAGCACCCGGAGCGGGTGAAGAAATTCGTCATCATCGACGCACCACTGCCCGGAATAGGTCCCTGGGACGACATCATCCGCAGCCATGCGCTGTGGCATTTCTCGTTTTATGGACCGGATGCCGAGCGGCTGGTGAAGGGCCGTGAGCGAATCTATCTCGATCGCTTCTGGAACGAATTCTCTGCCGATCCGAAAAAATTTGATGAAGCATCGCGCGCGCACTACGCCAAGCTTTACGCGCAGCCCGGCGCCATGCATGCGGGATTCGAGCAGTTCAAGGCCTTCGATCAGGACGCCACCGACAACAAGGCATTCGTCGCCAAGGGCATGCTCACCATGCCGGTTCTCGCAGTCGGTGGCGAGAAATCGTTCGGTCCGATGATGGCGACGGTGATGCGCGCCGCCGCTACGAATGTTCAGGGCGCCGTCGTTCCCAATTCTGGACATTGGGTGATGGAGGAAAATCCCGCGGCGACGATCAAGCTGGTCGAGGATTTCCTGCGCTGACGCGGCGCCGCGGTTCGATCGGCGGATTTTCTTCAAACTGCGGACATGCCCGGCTCGTCGCTGTCGTAAACGAGTCGTGCCGATCACACAGTCCAGTATCGCCGCACGCCGAGCCATAGGCTGAACTGAGAATATTGAGGCCCGCAATCGCGCGCTCCAGCCCCGCCGGCGTGCCAATAAAGAACCGGCACGCGGCGCATCGGCCCGCGCCGAATGGCGGGGCGTCAGTGGATGCCGGCCCAGTAACTGCCAAAGACGATCACCGACAAGAAGTAACCGAGGAGGACATTGACCGCGACGCCAATCGTGAACGACCAGAATGCCCCCCAACCGACGACATGCAGATCGCGAAACCGAGTCGTCAGCCCGATGCTCAGAAAGCAGAATATGAAGGTCCAGGTGCGTAGTGACACCAACGGCGCGAGGACGTTGGGCCGTACCGTGCTGTTGAAGTCCGCGGCGCTAAAGCTGCTGGTAAAGGCGCTCACGAGCAGCGAAGCGGCAAAAAAGCCGATGACGAATTTCGGGAACCGCCACCACACTTCGCGGGCGTCCGGCGCCCGGCCGGTCTGGCCTTTTTCCCACACGAAGGTTGCGATCGCGGCGAACACGACCGACCAGATGCCGATCCACAGGTCGCGGCCGATAACCTTCATCAGCGTGAACGATTTTATCGCCGCGTCCTCGGCGCCGACCATTTTGCCGTAGGTGGTGGCCGCCGCGAATCCGGCGGCGTCGGCAAACTCCGAAGTGCCGATCCATGCCCCGGCGACACCGGCGGATAGCCCCATCGCGCGTGACAGGAACGGCAGCACCGCGATCATGACCAGCGCCCAAACGACGACGAGCGTCACCGACGTGTAGAGGTGATCCTTCTTGGCGTTCACCGAGGCGGCGATCGCCATCGAGGCGGATACGCCGCACACCGCACCGCCGACGCCCATCACCGCCGCTAGCCGTTTGTCGAGCCCGAACACGCGAGTGCCGACGAAATAGATCACTAGGCAGGTGACGAGCGAGATGATCGTTGCCTGGACGATGGCGACCGGCCCGGCCGTGAGCACGAGCGTTATCGGGAACGTGGCGCCAAGCAGAACGATCCCGGTCTTGATGAAGTATTCAACGCGAAATGCGCTGTCCATCCACGCCGGTAAGCGAAACACATTGGCGATGATAAGTCCAAGAATGAGCGCAACCAGCGGCGCTTCGAGATTGAACTGCGCCGCATTGGCCCAGCCGGCGATCGCGAACATGATGATCGAGCCGACATAAAGGAAAATGAACGCCGGCACGAACTCTTTCAGCTTCGCGCCCATGATCGCGGTCGTGGCTCCAAACAAAACGAGCCAGAATACGAACTGATAAAGATAGAGATGAGCATTTTGCGCGAAGTGGCCGGCGAGTTGACCGAACGAGGTCCATTTGAGCCCGCCGGGATTGATCGCGAGCGCCTTGAGAATGTTGCTGCTGCCGGATTGGAATAACAGGATCGAAAGGACCATCAACGCGAAACCGAGCCAGACGGCCCACCAGTCCTCTTTCAGATAAAGTTCTTTCGACCCCAGTCGTTCGGGTTTTGCTGTCTCACGGCTCGGCTCCAACGACCCCACGTTTGTCATTGCGCGGCCTCATGGTGTGAGTTGCGATTACCGATTCATGCGCAAGCGGATAGGCAAGGATGCCAGTTTACTGCTCCATTATCTTTTCTTTTTGCGTGCGATCCGTAGCGCGCGCGTATCACCCGCGAGCGCGAAGGCGGAATAATATTTCGAAATATTGCGATGCTTGGCAACCATGCAGCGCAGCAAAGCCGGCGGCTTGGCTGCAACCCTGCGTTTAGCGGCCGAATTCCGGAACGGGCATTTGGCCGATTGCCATGGGCAGCGCAGTCGGGGGCGCCGTTTGCAATTGCCGCACCGCGAACATCCGCGCCGAGACCGCGGAAGCCGATGGTTCATCTGCGGGCTTGTTATCCACGGGCTTGTTATCCGCGTGGCGGGGAGGTAGTGGCCGGCGCCGCGCGTAATTTTCTTCAAGATTGGCGAGGACAAGATAGTGTTGCGCCAGCAAACGGTAGCACTCGCCAAATTCTATTGACGACGTATTCTTGGCCGAGAGTTCGCACTTGGCCGCTCGATCACGATAGCGCTGCGCCGCGGCCAGATGGTCAGACATGGGATGTTCGCAACTCCAGGACGCGCGAGCTTGCTCGGCTGGTCGGCTACCGGTCAAGCGGCCTGTGGATAAGTGTCTTACTTCCGGCACGCGATTTGCTACTCGCGCGATCGAGATTGAGCGTTGAAAATTGCCAATTCGGGAGAGGTTTCTCATGCGTGGCGTGACTTTTCTCGGTGAGCGCAAATTGCAGGTTGCGGACTTTCCCGACCCTGCGCCCGGGCCTCACGATGTCGTCGTCGAAATCAAGGCGTCCGGCATGTGCGGCAGCGATCTCAAGTTCTATCGCGCGAGCGGCGGGGAAACCGCGGCGCTCGGCTTGGGCAAGCTCGAAGGGCCGGTGATCGCCGGCCACGAACCATGCGGCGTAGTCGCGGCCGTGGGGAGCAAGATCGAGGAGGGCGCCGCCAGGGTCGGCGCTCGGGTCATGGTGCACCACTATAGTGGCTGCGGCGCCTGCCAGCATTGCCGCAGCGGGTGGTCGCAGATGTGTGCGACGGGAAGCACGATCTATGGCGTCACCGCGCATGGCGCGCATGCCGATTACATGAAAGTTCCGGCGCACACGCTCGTTGCCTTGCCCGATCAATTAAGCTTTACGACCGGCGCAGCGATTTCCTGCGGCACTGGCACCGCCTATGGCGCGCTGCGCCGGGTGAATCTCAGCGGCGCGGACACTATCGCGATCATCGGGCAGGGTCCGGTCGGGTTGTCGGCGACGCAGCTAGCCGCGGCCATGGGGGCGCGCGTGATTGCGCTTGACGTCAGCGGCGAGCGGCTGACGCGCGCCAAGGAATTCGGCGCCGATGCGCTGATTGATCCCAAGGCTGACGATCCGGTTGCCGCGATCAAGGCTCTCACCCATGGCGCCGGCGCCGATTTGGCGCTGGACACGTCGGGCGCGCCAGAGGGCAGGGTGACGGCGGTGCGCGCGACGCGGCCATGGGGAACGGTGTGTTTTGTCGGCGAGGGCGGCGGCGTGTCGCTCGACGTCAGCCGTGACCTGTTGCGCAAGCAGCTCACGATTATCGGCTCTTGGACCTTTTCCACGATCGGGCAGGCAGAATGCGCCCGGTTCATTGCTGACCGGAAAATCGCGGTCGATCATTTGTTTACGCATCGCTGGCAGCTGGCCCAAGCCGAGGAGGCGTACCGGCTGTTCGACCAGCAGACCAGCGGCAAAGGCGTCTTTGTTGCGCCGTGAGGATCTCTGCCGGCGGTCAGCCCTCGGCAGATGGCAAACATACGGCGAAGACCGCCCAAATGGGCTGACTGCGGCATCGCGCCTTCCGCAGCAGCGACCCAAAAAGGGCTTCAATTGCGTCTGGGTTCTCGACCCCAGGCCCACAAAACGTGCTAAAAGAACGTACCGACAAGAAACTCGATAGTTTGACGTTCTAGAGGGAGGATTCCAATGGCTCGGATTCATCGGCGAAAACTGCTGAAGCTTTCTGGTGCCGGCGCCGTCGCTGCGGCGAGCGGAGGACTTGCTGCAATCCTAGCGACCGGGCGAGCGCCTGCTTACGCGCAGGGCACCACGGTTCACTGGCTGCGCTGGAACGATTTTGTGCCCACATCCGATAAGGTGCTGCGCGAGCAAATCGTCCCGGCTGCCGCCAAGGATCTCGGCATCACGCTCAATATTGAAATGATCAACGGCAACGACATCCAGGCGCGCACCACGGCCGCCATTCAGTCCGGCACCGGCCCGGATGTGATTTGTGCGCTCAATAACTGGCCGCAGCTCTACGCGGATAGCGCGGCCGACGTCAGCGACGTCGCCGAGAAAATCGGCAAGGATCAAGGCGGCTTCTACAAAGAGTCAATTGCTGTTGGCAACAATGGCAAGAAATGGGTCGGCGTTCCCTGGTGCATCCTTGGCAACGAGAACTCGTATCGCAAATCGTGGTTTGAGGCGGTCGGGGTTACGAAGTTTCCGGAAACCTGGGACGAGTACCGCGCCGCCGGCAAAAAG
>CATPBC010000245.1 GCA_955652195.1 uncultured Xanthobacteraceae bacterium
CGCGCTGGCGCTGATCTTGCCGATTGCGGCCTGGGGTTATCGGCTGCTCGGACACCGTTCGCTCAGACGCGAGCGGCTGCGTGTCATGTTATGGCCGCTTGGTGCGGTGCTGGCTGCCGCCTTCGCCGCATGCCTGCCGCGTAGCGCGCATTGGCCACTGCCCTCCGGACTTGGCGGCGTGATTGGCGACGCGATTTTGCGGCTGCCGGTTCTGCTGTTGCATGTGCCGGTAAGCGGAATGAACAACATCATTGCCGCAATCGCGCTCGGCGGTGCGGCGCTGGTTGCAACTGCGATCGCGTCCGGCCTGCTATGGCGCGATGCGCAATCAGATGACGAAGAGGAAGACGAGCAAACGGCAGACGACATCGAGCGAGAAGACGAGCGTGGCTGGATTTCGCTCGGCTTCCTGACGCATTCGATTTTGAGTTTGCGCGCCCGCTTGGCGCGGCTGTTCGGCCGGCGCAAGCGCATGCCGCTGCCGGCTCGAGAAACTGTTGTAGGTCGGCGAATCGAGCCTCGCTTCGACGAATTCGCCGATGATAGCGAAGAAGATTTGAACGATGAGGACGAAACCGCCCAGCCGCGGGCGCGCAAGGCGCGCACGCCGAAGCCCCGCCGCTCCAGCGGCGGTTACGTTCTCCCCGCGCTGGAATTATTGAACCCGCCGAGCAAAGTCGGCCGGGCCACCATGTCGAGCGAAATCCTGCAGGAGAACGCTGTCGCGCTCGAAGGCGTGCTGGCCGATTTCGGCGTCCGCGGCGAAATCATCAATGCGCGGCCCGGGCCGGTCGTAACGCTCTACGAACTCGAGCCCGCGCCGGGGATAAAATCGTCGCGCGTCATTAGCTTGGCCGACGATATAGCCCGCTCGATGAGCGCGCTGTCAGCGCGCGTCGCGGTGGTGTCGGGCAGAAACGCCATCGGCATCGAACTGCCGAACCCGAGCCGCGAGCGGGTCTATTTGCGCGAATTGCTCGCCTCGCGCGACTACGCCGAGAGCTCGGGTCGGCTGCCGCTGTGCCTTGGTAAAGCGATCGGCGGCGAAGCGGTGCTGGTCGATCTGCAGCGCATGCCGCATCTGTTGATCGCCGGCACTACCGGCTCCGGCAAATCGGTCGCCATCAACACCATGATCTTGAGCCTGGTTTATCGGCTGCGCCCGGAGCAGTGCCGGCTGATCATGGTCGATCCGAAAATGCTCGAACTGTCGGTCTACGACGGCATTCCGCATCTGCTCACCCCGGTGGTCACCGACCCAAAAAAGGCGGTGGTGGCGCTCAAATGGGCGGTGCGCGAGATGGAAGAGCGCTACAAGAAAATGTCGAAGCTCGGCGTGCGCAACATCGACAGCTACAATGCGCGTCTGTCCGAAGCGCGCAGCAAAGGCGAAAAGCTCAGCCGTACGATTCACACCGGCTACGATCGTGAAACCGGCGAGGCGATTTACGAGAACGAGGAGCTCGATCTCGACCCGCTGCCCTATATCGTCGTCATCGTCGACGAGATGGCCGACCTGATGATGGTAGCGGGCAAGGATATCGAAGGCGCGGTACAGCGGCTGGCGCAAATGGCGCGCGCCGCCGGCCTGCATGTGATCCTGGCGACGCAGCGTCCCTCGGTTGACGTGATTACCGGCACGATCAAAGCCAATTTCCCTACTCGCATATCCTTCCAGGTGACCTCGAAGATCGACAGCCGCACCATTCTCGGCGAGCAGGGCGCCGAGCAGCTGCTCGGCCAGGGCGACATGCTCTACATGGTCGGCGGTGGCCGCATCAGCCGCGTGCATGGACCGTTCGTTTCCGACGAGGAGGTCGAGCGCGTCGTGCGTCATTTGAAGACGCAAGGGGTACCGGAATATCTCGAAGCGGTTACCGCCGAAGACCCCCAGGACGAGTTCGGCAATCCGATCTTCGACGCTACCGCGATGGGCGGCGCCGAGGGCGGCGATCTCTATCAACAGGCGGTGCAGATCGTGACCCGCGACCGCAAGGCTTCGACCAGCTATATCCAGCGCCGGTTGCAGATCGGCTATAACCGGGCTGCGTCGCTAATGGAGCGGATGGAGCAGGAGGGCATCATTGGCCAGCCGAATCATGCCGGCAAGCGGGAAATCCTGGTTGAAGCTGCCGACGAGGACGCCTATTGAGAGCGAGATTTTTTAATCGCGATGGCCAGTCGCGAATTTGCCATAACGCGTGATTAGCAAAGATCGTTTTGGGCAGGGCGTACGCGCAGAGCGTATCGGCGGGAGAGGGGATATGGCGGCAAAGCGCCCGGCGAGGTCCAGTCTGATTACGATTAACCCGATCGCGATTAAATCGATAGTCCGTCACGCCGCCGTCGCCCTGATTGCCAGCATGATTGGCGCGACGGCCGCTTTGGCCGAGCCGGCTGTAGCTGAAAACGTCCCGCTGCCCGTCCCCGCGCCGTTGCCGAAGACCGGCGTCGCGCCGCCGGCCGCAGCGCCCGCCAAGACATCCGAAACGCGCCCGCCCGCCGAAACGCGCCCACCCGCCGAGACGCGGCCAAACCCAAGGTTCAACCCGTTCTCGGCGCTGTTCGGCAACAAGTCGTCGAGCTCCGGCTCGTCCGCCGTCTCGGAACCGTCCTCGTCGTTCGATGCGAAACAGCGCGCGCTGCTCGATCGGGTCAGCGCCTATCTGTCGAGCGTGCAGACCATGGTCGGAAAATTCGTTCAGGTCGGTCCCGATGGCGGGCGCACCGAGGGAATCTTCTACATCCAGAAGCCGGGCCGGGTTCGCTTTCAATACAATCCGCCCAGCCCGATCGACATCGTCGCCGACGGTTCCTCGGTCGTGGTGCGCGACCGCAAACTCGCGACACAGGATCTCTATCCCTTATCGCAGACGCCGCTCCGCTACTTGCTGGCCGATCGCATCGACCTGTTGCGCGACACCGACGTGTTTAGCGTTACCTCGGACGACAGTTTTGTCACGGTCGTCATCGAGCAGAAGCAGCTTCTGGTCGGTACCGACCGGCTGATGATGATGTTCGATGCCAAAGACCTGGTGCTCAAGCAATGGACGGTGACCGATCCGCAAGGGTTCGACACCACGGTCGCGGTCTATAATCTCGATTCCACCAAGAAGCCCGATCCAAATCTATTCGTCATCAATTATCAGCGCGATCTGGGTGGGGTTCAGTAATCAGGAATCAGGAAATCAGGGATCAGAAATCACGAAATAGGGGATTAGCAAATTAACGCGCTGGCTTGTTGCTTGACCAATACTTATTTATTTTCGATTGCAGAATCCTGATCCCTGAAATCTGATTCCCGATCCCTGATCCCTGATGCCTGTGAAGCTGACCATTACAAGCTGGAACATCAATTCGGTACGGCTGCGCATCAATCTGGTGGCGCGGTTCCTCAAGGCTGTTCGTCCCGACATATTGTGCTTGCAGGAAACCAAATGTCCGGACGATAAATTCCCGCTCAAGCGCTTCAAGCGGCTCGGCTATGAATATGCCGCGCTCAATGGCCAGAAGGGCTATCACGGCGTCGTCGTGCTGTCGCGGCTGCCATTTGAGTGCTTCAACGTTCAGACTTTCTGCGGCAAGGCCGATTGCCGCCACGTCGCGGCGGAATTCGGCGAGCGCGCCGGGCTGCGCGACCCGATTACGCTGCACAATTTTTACGTTCCTGCCGGCGGCGACATCCCTGATCCGCAGCTCAATCCGAAATTCGCCCACAAGCTCGGCTTCCTCGACGAGATGCGCGACAGCGCGTCCTTGCGCCCGCGCCCAGCCGAGCGGGCCATTCTAGTCGGCGATCTCAATGTCGCGCCGCTCGAGCACGATGTCTGGAGTCATAAACAGATGATTCGTATCGTTTCGCACACGCCAATCGAGTGCGACAAACTCACAAGCGTGCAGAAAGCCGGAGCCTGGGTCGACAGCATGCGCCAATTCACGCCGGAGCCGGCCAAGCTCTACACTTGGTGGAGCTACCGTTCGCCGGATTGGCTGACCGCCGACAAAGGCCGGCGCCTCGATCATATCTGGACTTCGCAGATGCTGGCCGACCGTGTCTCCGACATCGCGGTGGCCAAGCATTATCGCGGCGCCGCGCGGCCGTCCGACCATGTGCCGGTGACGATGACGCTGGAGCTGTAAAGCGGCGACGGATCGGTGGGTTTAGATCGTGAGATTGCTGAAGCGCTTGTTGCACCGCTTGCTAATTCTTGGATTGGGCATTCTTAGTGTCTGGTTGGTCGTGTTCGTCTTCAGATTTACGGACCAAAGGCTGCCAACCGTTTTGGCTTTGGCCCTTACGTACGGAATCGCGGCCTATATTGTCCTGCCGCGCGCTGTTCGGATGGGACTTAAAATTCTCCAACGCAAACGGGTGCCTCGCTTCACTGTTACCGGCGACGGATTGCCGGGTGATCCCGTCAATCTCGTACTTATTGGAAACCTCCAACAGCTGCGCACCGCATTTGTGATCGCCGGCTGGTCAGAAGCTGATCGATTGGGTGTGGCAAGCTCGTGGCGCATGATCTGCGCATTCGTTTTAAACTCACCTTATCCGACCGCCCCGTTTAGCACCCTCTATCTTTACGGACGCGGACAAGACATCGGTTTCCAAAAGGCAATTGATGATAGCCCGCGGAAGCGTCATCACATTCGATTTTGGGCGTTGAGTCTCGCGCGCGCCGAAGCCACAGTGGGAACAGCCAGCTTCTGGTTGAACACTGATCGGCCACCGCATGACGCTCACGTTCTCTGGGTCGGAGCCGGCACCAAAGATACGGGTTTGTCCCTGACCCGACTCACATTTCAGATCACCCATGCTACCGATTCGGATACCAACGCCGAACGGGACTACATCATTGCTGAGTTGCGAAATAATCGAGTCATCCAAGACGTGAATTCGTATCGCTCCGGCCAACGTTTGCCCTTGGAACCGGTCAACCACTACATTACTGATGGCGACGTTACGGTGGCGAGGCTGGCGCCTAATTCAGTACGCACGACCCCCGCATAAGATCACCAAAGGATATTCCCCGATGTCTGCGTCGCGTCACCCCGACTTCCGCTGTAGCTTTAGGGCCCGTACTCATAAATCTGGATAAAGGCAGCAGCGTCCGCAGCGCTGTGCAAACCATTGTCCCGACGCGGGAATTTTTCAGCCTCGTTTTTATGCTTGTTGCACAGCAATATAAGCAAAGCAGCATGTTCCGTAAAATTCCAATTAACATCATGATTTTGATTAACAATATCGTGATTCCAGAGTGACCGCTCTGCCCTTGTGCAGCGCAAAAATTCGCGTAGGTAAGCGGCACGGGCGACCGTGTGCAAATCAACGCAAACTTAGGAGAAGGACCATGAAGAAGCTCATCGCGATTGTTGGTCTCGCCGTCACTCTCGTCTCGGCCTCGGCCTTTGCTGCCAGCGCGGCGCCCATTTTCGAGGACGCCCAGCACGGCGCGGGAGAAGCGTCGCAAAGATAGCTCTGAACGGACGGAACTTTGAACTGAAAAGAAGCCCGGCCTGTTTGGTCGGGTTTCTATTTCAGCAGCCTACAACTTTGGCCGGCGCCGGCTGAGGGCTAATCAGCGCGTGGTGAAGGATTCAAGATTAACCGTTGCGTCTCCATAACATCGGACACCATCAAAAATTACTGCAAGCGCATCGTGGCCGGTTCGAGCGCCGCGTGTAAGGCGCCGTGGTCGAACCATAGTGGTGATTGCGGAAACTTCCTGCAAAACACTCGGCACGTGCGTATGGCCACCGGCATTACAATTAAGACTGCGGTCCGGTGTCGCGCACCAGCATCGCTTGCACTTTCTCCATCTCGCGCGCCAACTGATCCGCGCGCGTCGCGAACAATTCGCGCAAGCGCTGCGCAGCCTCCGCATTGCTCTCCAGCATTTTGAGAAACATCGCGCGGGAAATGCGCAGCACGATTGAGTCCTCCTGTGCGGTTGCGGTCGCGCGCCGCGGCGATTCAATGAGCAGGGCGGATTCATCGAGCAGACTGCCCGTTTCCGCGACGATTTCAGTGTCGGTCGGCGATTCGGGTGTCAGCACAACCGAGCCCTGTTGGATCACATAGGCACAGTCGGCGCTGTCGCCGGCAGCGAACAGTTGCTGGCCGGCTTCGACTGAATAGCTTTCGGCGCCGATAGCGAGAATGCGCAACGCGCCCGCGCCAAGCCGCTGCAGCATCGACACCCGTC
>CATPBC010000246.1 GCA_955652195.1 uncultured Xanthobacteraceae bacterium
CTGGATTCCCGCTGATGCGGAATGAGCGGCAACCGGCTGGGATCGAATCCTCGCTTCTACCGGCAAGCGCCTTGCGAACGCGCGCTATAGAGCACCCCGGATGCCGCAAACCAGTCGGGCATCCCGATCGCAATCTTGGTCCAGCCAACACCCCATGGCGTGCCGCCACTATCCCACCAGATCCTGCACCAGCCGTCGTCAAAACGAACGAGCGCGTAATCGGCGCGCGCCGGTGGCGTAGTGAAACCGATTGCCAGGACGGCAACAACGAAGGTCAATCGCTTCATCGCCAGTTTCCTTTTGCAACAGCCCGTATCGTTAGGCCGCCGCTGCCAGATTGCCGAAACGCTGGAGATTGTGTTTTTGTTTGTCGTTGCGCGGCGGCAGTTTGAACAGCCGCGCCGCCGAGCCGCCAAGAATATTGTGCTTGGCCTTTTCCGACAGGAACCGCAGGTCCCAAATGCTCGACGGCAGATCGAAATCCCAATGCGGGTAGTCCGACGAATAGAGGAGCTGCGTCTCGGCATTGATCATGCGGAACGTGCACTCCATCGCGCCGTAATCCTGAACTTCCTTCGGCTGCGATGAATAATACATGTCGCGCATATAGTCGGACGGTTTCTTCTTGAGGAGCGGCGCCTCGGACGGCCGCAGCATGTATTCGTGATCGAGCCGCTGCATCAGGAACGGCACCCAGGCGAGGCCGGACTCGATCCAGATCACCGGCAGTTTGGGGAAACGCTCGCCCATGCCGTTGATCACCCAATTCGTGCATTGCAGGATGTTGTACCAGGTGAAGCCGAGCGCATGCGCGGAGAGGAAGCGATTGCAGCTCTTATAGATCGGCTCGCCCCAGTTCGGGCCGGAATGGAACGACAGCACCAGGCCGCGCTCCTCCATCGCCCGGTACA
The DNA here is from genome assembly GCA_955652195.1 of uncultured Xanthobacteraceae bacterium. Classification (GTDB taxonomy): domain Bacteria; phylum Pseudomonadota; class Alphaproteobacteria; order Rhizobiales; family Xanthobacteraceae; genus BOG-931. The sequence continues at coordinate 912 of CATPBC010000246.1, forward strand.
GTTTCATATAGGCGTTGTCGTAGACCGCCATGTGCGAGCGCACCGTCGTCACCATGAAGCCGCCGACATGCTTGCGGGTGCCGAACGTCTCGACGTGGCGGAGCGCCGCTTCCGGATCGGAGAACGGCAGGCACAGCATCGAATAGAAGCGGCCGCCGGCCTCGGGCAGGACTTTCTCGGTGAGCCAGCGGTTATAGGCCCAGCACAGCTCGACCTCCATTTCCTTCTGCGGATGCATGCCGATGTTGAGCATGCCGGTCGGGAACAGACAGGAATAATCGACGCTCATCGCGTCCATCCAGCGATGGCCGAGCTGCACGTCGCGCAGTGCGCTCCCCCCCTCGGTCTTTTCGCTTGCGCGCAACGGATAGCGCGTGACGCGCCCGCCCATGTCCTGATAACCGATCTGGATCGGCGTCACGTTCGAGCGGTTGCGTTTGCGCCCAGACATAGTGAGCTGGCGCAGCACGTCGTTTTCCATATACGGCAGGAATTCGTCGTAGTTTTCGTTCTCATAATGGTGCGCGTCGACGTCGACGATGAGGACGTCGTCCAAGTTGCGCTGATGCGCCTGTTTACGCGCGTGCGCCAGGAGCCGGCTGGTATTGAGTTCCTCGATAGTGACGCGGCGGCCGCGATCGGCAATGAGATCCATGGATTTCCTCCTGGCGTTCGTACTGTTCTAGCGTCCTGTCCAACTCTGCCACATACCCAATTCGAAAACCGCGAGATCGGCCGCGCGCAACAAACCGCTGGCCGTCAGCATGACGTCGGTTGCCGAAATCGAATGCTTCGGCACCGGAGTAAATTGCTCGCCGGCCTCGGAGCGTGCGCTGTAGACCCGGCAGGCCGCGGCAATCAGCGCTTGCAGCGCATCCGCACTGACGAGATCGAGCTTGCCATCGGCGATGCTGCGTTCGAGCGCCGCCGCAAGCCGCTTGGCATCGGCCGAAGCGCCGTTGCCGGCCGGCTTGGCGGCCGCCGGCGCAGCCGTTCGGCGCGCATCTATCTTGCCGGCGCGTTTCGTAACTGACCGGTTGGCCGGTTTAGCCGCGCGCTTAGGCGATGACATAAAGGTCATCTCCCTTTTGCAGCGTTTTGTATTTCTTCAGCTTCAACTTGCGATCGGCGACGCATTCGCCGGTCGTCATGTCGTATTCCATACCGTGCCAGGGGCAGACGAAGTGCATTTCGTCTTCGGAGAAGTAGAGCCCCATCGAAGTCTTGTCGGGCCGCAACCGCTCCTCGACCTTGGCGATGGTCAAGCCCTCGCAAGCGGGGCCACCCTGATGCAGGCAGAAATTGCTGTAGGCATAGAACTCGCCGCGGTGCCGGAATACGCCGATCTCGTTGTCGCCGACAAAGACGATACGGCGGTCGCCGTCTTTGAACTCGGAAAGCTTCGCAACGAATTTCTCGGCCATCGCCATCGCAACCCGGGCATTACACTTTGGGCATCACACCTTGACGTTTCATCCTGCCGGCCTGTTGTGCATCGCCATTGTTTGTTCTGGCTTTTTGGTGCCGCTGACCATTTTCGGCCCCGCAGCGCGGCAGCCACGCTTTTACCACATACGGAAAACGCGCGCGACCGGCATAAAGCTGGGGTCAGAACTCACTATTTGCGCGGTCGCAGAGATTTTTGACCCTGGCCAGCCATGGCGAATCCCTGGGTTCGCCTCAGGAAAAGCGAGATTTGGTGATGACCGTCACACGCTGCCTTACCTAGTCGTGAAAGCATATCGTCCGTAAACTGGAGTGGCGTGATGGCAAGGTATTTCGCGTTTTTTGTTCTGATTATTGCGTTCTTCGGAAGCCTTGTCGCGACGGTGCACAGTCATCGTCACACGGCACAAACCGCATCGGCTCTGATTGTGACTGCGAGCGGGCGCTAGCAGGTCTCGCTAGCCGGTCTTTCGTCCAATAAGCAGGCCCGCTTCATTCCGCGATGATGCGTCGGACCGAATTCTCTCAAAACATCACGATATGATTGTACAACATGAACGCAATAACGGCCGCCAGGCTGGCAAGAAACACGTACCCGACGAGTTTTTCCCGTACCGCTTGCTCCTGCCTCTGAATAGCCATGGCACCTCTCCCGATCGCCATTTTGCTGGACAAAGAA
>CATPBC010000247.1 GCA_955652195.1 uncultured Xanthobacteraceae bacterium
ACACGATGTCCTTCCACGCGCCATCGGCGGGAAGATATTCCAGGATATTGTGCGCGCCGAACCGGCCCGGCCGGTCGAAATATTTGTCACGCTCCGGCATGAAGGTCGCGACCGGCACGGGATTGGCCTCCTCGCGCGCATCGACGATCCACATGAATTGCGCGTCCCAGTATTTTTCCTTGCCGCGCGCCTCGTCGGTGACGACGAGATAAGGCCGGTCGCCGATCGGCCAGCAGGTATGGGTCGAGCCGGGAAATGGCGGCGACCATTTGATGTGGCCGATAAGCTTCATCGCGCGCAGATCGCTGCAGTCGACGATCGAAATGCCGCCGCCCCACCAGGCGCAATACATGCGATTGCCGCGGATCATCGGCGGCCCGTGCAGCGTGGTCGCCTGCTCGTGCGGATGCGGATCGTTGCCGACGTCGTTCGTTTCGTTCTTCATCCACGGCAGGCCCCAGATGCTGATCACTTCCGGGCGCAGCGGGTCGCGAATGTCGAGCGTCCAGATCACGCGCCGATCCCAGCCCGGCGCGTCGCTGGGCAAAAAGGCGAGCTGACGCTGCAGGTCGACGCCGAAACGGTGCGGGCCCGATCCCGGCATGTCGTAGAAGCCGATCGGCTTCGGCGTCGCCGGCTTCGACACGTCGAAGATGAAGAAGCCGGCGCGAGCGTTCTTGCCTTTGTCGCCGGCAAGCCGTTCCGAATTCACATAGAGCAGATCGTCGCCGACGATGCGCAGCTTGTGGCAATGCACGCCGGGCGGCGCGCGGAATTCGCCGACCTTTTTCGGACTTCGTGGATCGCGCACGTCATGGACGGTGAAGCCCTCGGGGCCGTTATAGCTCGAGCCGCCGACCGCACCGACATAGGCATGACCCTTATGCACCTGGACCAGACTGCCGCCGCCCCACGCCGCCGTTGGATCGTGGCCGAGCAGGCGGAAGTTCTTGGCTTCTTCGGGGTAGGCGGCGGGCATGGGAGCATCCTCCATGACTTCGTCATGGCCGGGCTTGTCCCGGCCATCCACGTCTTTAGTGTCCTTCGCTAGCAAGACGTGGATGCCCGGCACAAGGCCGGGCATGACGGATAATTAGGGTTGCTCGCGTGATAAACGGTGTTCGCGCTCTGCCGATTGCTGCCACTGCGCCTGCGCAGTTATTCGGCCATCCGCGCGGCCTCACCTTCCTGTTCACGACCGAAATGTGGGAGCGCTTTTCCTATTACGGCATGCGCTCGCTGCTGGTCCTCTACATGACCAAGTTTCTGCTCTTGTCCGAGCATTCCGGCGACGTGATCGGGCTCGCGGCGCTCAAGCGCGCACTCGAAGGCCTGTTCGGCCCGCTCGAGGTGCAGCCGCTGTCGTCGCAGATCTGGGGCCTCTATACCGGGCTCGTCTATTTCACGCCGATCTTCGGCGGGCTCCTTGCCGACCGTGTGCTCGGGCAGCGCCGCACCGTCGTCGTCGGTGCGACGTTGATGGCGATCGGACATTTCATGATGGCGGTCGAACAGCTTTTTCTGTTCGCGCTCTTAGCGCTCATTCTCGGCAGCGGCTGTTTCAAGCCGAATATTTCCACGCAAGTCGGCGGCCTCTACGCTCCCGGCGATCCGCGCCGCGATCGCGCCTATTCCATTTTCTATGTCGGCATCAATCTCGGCGCGTTCCTGGCGCCGCTGGTCTGCGGCACGCTCGGCGAGAAAGCCGGCTGGCATTACGGCTTCGCCGCCGCGGGTGTCGGCATGCTGATCGGGCTGTGCATTTATTTGTACGCGCTGCCGCTGTTGCCGGCCGACGAATTGCACAAGGCGCAATTGGCGCAGTCGGCGCAATCCGCGCGCCAAGCGGCAAAACCACTGGCTGCGAACGAGCGGCGCGCGATCTTCACGCTGCTCGCTCTGCTCATACCCAATACGCTGTTCTGGGCGACCTACGAGCAGATGGGCAACACCATCATCTTATGGGCCGACGCCAATACCGACCGCAGCATTGACGCATTGCATCTGTTCGGCGTGACCGCGCGGATCCCGACCACCTGGTTCCTCGCCTTCAATCCGTTCATGATTTTCGCCTTCACCCCGTTCGTCGTCGCGCTATGGGCGCGGCAGGCCGCGCGCGGCGCCGAGCCGCCGACCATTACAAAAATGGCGTTCGGCTGCTTCGGCATCACTGCCGCCAACCTGATCATGGTCGCGGCGGCGCTGTGGTCCGGCGCCGGCGGCGCAACTGGAGATGCCGGCAAAGCGAGCTGGCTGTGGCTGTTCGCCTATTTCGTCGTCATCACGCTCGGCGAGCTTTATCTCTCGCCGGTTGGGCTTTCCTTCGTCACCAAAGTCGCGCCGGCGCGCCTGATCTCGCTCTTGATGGGCGTGTGGCTTTCGGCGAGTTTTACCGGCGGCTTTCTCGCCGGCTACATCGGCAGCTTCTGGAGCCGGATGGACAAGCCGGAATTTTTTCTACTGGTCGCCGGCATTGCGGCGGTGGCGGGAGCGATGATTTGGGTGAGCCGGTGGGTTGTCAAAGACGCGCTGCTCCAGGAGTAGATCACCGCGTCATTGCCCGGACTTGATCCGGCAATCCAAGCGGCGGCAAGGCTTGCCCCGGATTTCGGTTCACTCGATCCGGGCTACGCTTGCTAATATGGGCCATGGCAAAGCGAACAATAAAGAAGCGAGTAGATAAGGAAC
>CATPBC010000248.1 GCA_955652195.1 uncultured Xanthobacteraceae bacterium
CGATCGAGGCATGGACACAATCGAATGGGCCGAGCCCGCTTTTCTCGACAAACATGGCAAAGCCGGCGCCGACCGCTTCGCCGGCAGCGCGCCGCCGCTTGAGATCGTCGCGCAGCGCGCGCCAATTGACCGCCGTGAGCGCTTTGTCGAGCAGTCGGGCGTAATCGCCGGAATCGTAGGTCATATCGGTGCCCAGCGTGTCGAGATGGCGCGCATAGGGCATTTCCGTCGCCGCAATCAGATTGCGCCGACGCACCTCGACGCGATCGAGGCCGAGCTGTGCCGCGATCGCATCCATCAGCCGCTCGCGCACGAACGTGCTCTCAAAGCGTCCGGGCGCACGATAGGTGCCGCATGGCGTCTTGTTGGTCAGGCGAATGCGCCCGATCATGCTATAGGCGCCGACGCGGTAGGGGCCGAGCACCATGGTGGCGGCAAGGTCGGGTACCGTCGCCGCGTGGGTGCGCACATAGGCGCCCTGATCGTGAAAAAACTCGCCGTCGACGGCGAGCAGCCGGCCGGTTTGATCGACTGCGGCCCGGACACGATAATGCTGTTCGCGGGAATGATTGGTCGCGATCAGGTGTTCGCGCCGATCCTCGATCCATTTCACCGGACGGCGCAGCCGCAATGCGCCGAGACAGGCGAGCACGTCCTCCGGATAGAGTTCGCCGCGCACGCCGAAGCCGCCGCCGGTATGGCCTTCATGCAGATGCACGGAAGAAGCGGGGCGGCCGAGCATGCGGGCGAGCGCGTCGCGATTCCAATGCGGCACCTTGGCGGCGCCGTACAATTCGAGCACATCGCGCCCGTGATCGTACGAGGCGATGGCGCCGCGCGTTTCCAGCGGCACCCCCGAGTGCCGCCCAATCTTAAGTTCAAGCGTCACGCTCGAATGAGCCGCGGCGAATGCCGCCACCACGTCGCCATAGCCTTTGCGGACGACAGCCGCCTCGGTGGAATGGCCGGCGGAAAATTCGACCGGCGGCGTATCGGCGCTCATGACTTCCGGCAACTCTTCGATTTCGGCCGCGACCAGGTCGGCGGCGTCTTCGGCGCCGTAGGGATCCGTCGCAAAGACAACCGCCAGAGGCTCGCCGACATAGCGAACATGATCTTTGGCAAGGATCGGTTGCCGGTACGGCTCAAGGCCTTCAATCCGCGTCAGGCGGAAATCGATCGGCGGGATATCGGCGACGTCCGCTGCCGTCCAAACAGCGATGACGCCTGGGGCCGCGCGCCCTTTGGCGATATCGATTGCAACAATGCGGCCGTGGGCGTGCGTCGAGCGGACCACGCGCATGTGCAGCTGATGCGTGAACGAAACATCTGCCGCAAAACGCCCCTGGCCCATGACCAGAGGGCGGTCCTCAAGCCGCAGGACCGAGCGGCCGACGAAAGGTCCGTCGCCGGTCATGCCGCCTAGCCCTCGTTGTGCGACGGCGTCATTGCCGGCCGTGCTCGGTAACCGCTTCGAGGTATTGCGTTTCGTTGATGCGCCGTACGCAAACGCTGCTTCCGGTGACATCGATTTCGTTGATGCAGCAAGGATCCTGCGCCACACGCCAGTAAGCGGAAAGCGGCTGATCTAGAAGTTCGAGCAGCAAGGCGCGATTGACGCTGTCATGGCCGACCAGCACGATGGTTTCGTCAGGATGGCGCGCGAGCACCATGCGCAACGCATTGGCCGTACGCGCCACGAGATCCTGCAGCGACTCGCCGTTCGGGAAACGAACGAGATGCGGGCTCGCGAACCAGGCGGCAAAAAGCATCGGGTCCTGCGCTTTGGCGTCAGCAAGAGTTTTGAACTGCCAGCTGCCGTAATCGATATCGTTGAGGTCCTCGCAGGTTTTCGCCGCAACCCCAGTGGCGCGCGCGATCGCGGTCGCGGTGGCAATGCAGCGGCTCATCGGACTGGTATAGATGTGTGTAGGCCGCCAAGCTGCGGCGATGCGCTGCGCCAACGCTGTCGCCTCGGCGGTTCCGCGTTGGGTCAATTGCAGCGGCTCGCGCCCGCGGAACCGCTCGGGGTTGATGCCTTCGACATGACCGTGCCGGGTCAAGATGATTTTGGTCATCTTCGTGTTTAAGATTTGCACCCAAGGCGTGCGTCTTCACCAAGCGGTGGCATTATTTCCACCCAAGCCGCTCCACGATAGCGCGGCCCATGATCCACTCTTTGTCCTCGTCCGATAGGAAATCGAGGGTCTCGGTGAAATGCGTGATGCGCTGCCGGTAGGTGGCTTTGCGATAGGAGTTGGTGAGATCCGTTCCCCAATGGCAACGGCGCGGGCCGAAAGCATCGAACAGCCGCCGGATATGCTCGACCATGTCGCGAAACGGATATGACTCCGAGGAATAAAATGGCGTGGTCGACAGCTTCACCGAAACGTTCGGATATTTGGCGAGCGCGGCGGTTTCCTTGACCCCGTCGCTCAGCTTGCCTTGCTTCACCATTTCGCCGGTGATGCCGAGATGATCGGCAATCATGGTTAGCTGCGGATGCCGCTCCGCGACGCGGGCGAAATGCACCATCGGCGCGCCGTAGAACATCACCGGCAGACGATATTTTTCCGCAAGAGGCCAGAACCAATCGACGCTGCCGTCGCTCAGCCAGCTCCATTGCGGCGGATGAAAGGTCAGCCTGATGCCGAGCATTCCCGACTGTTTCTTCCAATCCGGCAACACCTTTGCGGTATTTGGATCGTTGACTGGAATGCGCCCCATGACGGCAAAGCGCGCCGGGTATCGGCGCACCGCTTCGAGCGCATAATCGTTGCGATCGCCTTCCCAGGATGGCGGGACGATGACGGCGCGGTCCACGCCGGCTTCGTCCATCATCGGCACGAGTTGTTCGATCAAAAATGGCTCGGGAAGCTGGGCTACGCGGTTCGGCAGCCACGGGCGGTCCGGCGTATTGGCTTTCCACAAATGGACTTGCGCGTCGACAATCATTGCGTTCCTCCCCAATTTTTCAGCAAATTTGCCGCGCGCGGGTACGCGCCGCAATGGTATCGATTACATTTCCATCACAGCCGCCGTAGCGGCAGTGACCATGCGAGCACGGTGCCGATGCCGGTGAAAGCAGCGATAGTGAGAAACGCGGCGCGGAACGCGTCACCGATTTCGGCGTGAATACTGGCTTGCCGGGCTGGCGCCAGGCTCGCAATGACATCCGGCCCCTGTTCGATGATGCTGCCGAACAAAGTCGCGGTGCTGCGATCGCCGGCCATGAGAATCGAAAACAGGATCGTGGCAACCGAGGCCGTACCAACGGCGGCGCCAACCGATCGCGAAAATTGGACCATGGCCGCTCCGGTGCCGAGAAGCCGTGGTCCCGAAACGGCTTGCACCGTCACTTGCACGACGCCCATGACGGTACCCATGAACAAGGCGATTACGCAGAAGGACCAGGCGAGCTCCGCGGGAGTAAGATGCGGCGCCCCAAAGGCAATCGCAACAAGCCCGACGGTCGCCGCCATCAATCCGTAAGTGGGAAACACTGCCGTCCAGCCGGTCCGGGTCACCATCTGCCCGGTGAACATCGAGCCGATGCCGATGCCGGCGGTTAGCGGCAACAGCACCAATCCGGTCTCCGCGGGTGATGCGCCGCGCACCGCCCGCAGATAAATCGGCAGGAATGTGATCAGCGAAACCAGAGCTGCGCCGTGGCACGCCGCCATCGCGTCGGCCCGCCAGATCGACGGCTGTCGGAATAAACGCGGCGGAATAAGCGGCGAAGTGGTGATCGTTTCCTGCCAAGCCAACAGGCCGAGCGCGACCAAGCCAAACACCAAAAGCCCGAGCGCGAAGGGCAGGGTGCCTAGCTCCATGCGCTGCAGCTGTTCGAGTGCCAATATGACCGGCCCCACGAAGAAGATGAACAGCACCAGGCCGGGCGAATCGAAAGTGGTGCGGCGGCGGTCGCCCTCGCGTGGCGGGATGCGAAACACGAACAAAAAGGCGAGCAGCCCGAGCGGAATGTTAATCAAAAAGATCGACTGCCAGCCGAACGCTTGGGTCAGATAACCGCCGGCTACCGGGCCAAATGTATTCGAGCTCACTGCTACGCCGGCGAGATAGCCTTGATAGCGGCCACGCTCGCGCGGCGGTATCGCCTCGCCGATCAGCGCTTGCGACAGCGTCATCAGTCCGCCGCCGCCGAAACCCTGAATTACGCGAAAGGCGGTGAGGACTTCGATGCTCGGCGCTAAGGCGCACAGCACCGATCCCGCCATGAATATTCCGAGCGCCACGAACATCATCAAGCGGCGGCCGAAGGTGTCGCCGAGCCGGCCATAGACCGGAGCCGCAATGGTATTGGCGATCAGATACGAGACGACGACCCAGGAGGCGCGCTCGATTTCCCCTAAATCGGACGCAATTGCCGGAAGCGCCGTAGCCACGATCGTCTGATCAGCCACGGCGAGAAACATCGGCAGCATGATGGGAGGAAAAACGGTGAGAAATTGCGAGCCGGCGCCCGAGCTCGCTGGGGTCGCTGTCGCACCGGCATCATGCGAATGTGCCGCGCCAACGCTGATGACGTCTGGCGCTGCGGTGGCTGGTGCGGTCGGATCGGGACGCTTCGGGGCGAGGCGGTCGGCGGCCTGCGGCGGGTCCAAAGATTCATTCATTGCATAGCGCCGGTCGCCAAAGAATAAGGCAAAATCCAGGGTCGGGCGGGGCACCGCCCGTTAATGGCTGTGATGGCAATTTCCCATGGCTGGTGGCCGAAAGTCACGCTGCAATTGCTTTCGCCCCAGCTCCGCGGCCATGCTGAGCTGAGGGGCCTCGCCGCAGCAATAGGCGAGGCCGGCTGGGCAAAGAGCCGGACGCCGTACGAGCGTTTTTAATTCGCGGCAAAAGGGCCGGCCGCCCTGAAGCGGCCGGGCTTCTTGGTGGCGGTGACGCGCTCGGCTGCGTTCAGCCGACAAAAACGGCTCAGCCGACGAAACTGACGCGTTCCTGTTCCCGCGCCTCTTGCGCGCTGGTGGGTTGCGCGGGCAGTTGCAGAACCGTCGCTTGCTGGCCTTCACACAACAGCGTCAACAGCACAATTCGCCCGTCGGGAAATTCGAGGGCGTCGTGATGGGCCGCCATCTTGTCCTTGTTGACCTGGCGAAAGATGGCCGTCTCGTGATGGATGGTCTTGGTCTTCCAGCCGAGCAAGCCGGCCGGCAGGCACGCTACCTCGCTCGCAAAAGCAAGCTCCGTTCCCGGGCGGATGCATACCGCCAATCCAGGATCGTCCGACGCCGAGAACCCGCGGGTTCCGGTGCCGAAATCACGCGTCACGAGTCTGTCGCCCACTTTTGCGGGCCGAGACCGCACGCTTTGGAGGCTAAAGTCACACATTGGCGAGTCCTTTCTTCCCAGTCTTGCGCTACTCCGCCCCACAGCCGTACCGATAACGAGTCAAAGCAAAAATGGTGCCGCGGTCTGAGCATCGAAAGACATTTCAGCGCATACGCGCGCCGGAGGAATGCGATCGGTGAAAATCGGCGGTGTTTGGCGCTCGACGCGCCGCTCTGCTAACTCCTCACCGCGCGTTCGATCCCTGATGTCGCCCGTGAGTCGCCCGGTTCGCGCCGCAATTTTCGGCAGCTTGCCTGCCTTGCGGGCGATACGACCACGCGCAAGTGCGCTGCGGCGCAACCGTTTCGTCTCAACGCACGGTGATTCCGCCCACCATGCCGTCCCAATCGTGGTCGCCGCAGCGCAGATCGTAAGAGCCGGGCGCACCGGGCGTCAAAAAGACATCTTTGCTCTCGCCGGGCTGCACCACGACTTCGCTGCGCTCGCGATTGAGCGTTTCCGGATTGTCGAGCTTGGCTGCGGCGAAAAACACCGGGGCGGTGAACTCGTGCGTCTCCTTGCCACGGTTTTCCAGATGCAAGCGGTAATGGACGCCGTGCTCGAATGTCACATGATCCGGCAAGAAGCGGTAGTCGATCATGGTCACGTCAATCCTGACCGGTTCGGGCGCTGCGGCGCAGCAGGACATTGCAAGAATTATCAGCGCGCCGCATCTAAGCGTATTTCCAATCATGTTGTTTGGTCCCTCAAGTCGCCGGTGAGAAAATCCATTTGACTAAAACCGTCAATCCGTTTTGTCTTCTGTTTGATCGAATGCCGGCGTCGCCGGCCGGGCTGGAGAATCAAGGCGCTCGGAATCGGGGCGGCGCTCGTTGTCGACGCGTAGATCCATTATCGATGCTAAACGTTTGACAGGCCAAATAGGTTGCCGTGCGGCAGGCGATGCCGCGCCGGATCGGCGACTGCGTGTTTAGCCGGGAATAAACAGCGAGGCCAGTCAGGAAGCGCCGGACGGTCGCCGCAACGCGCTTGCGATCTTTTGGACGAATTCGTCCAACTCTTCGCCTGCAAGATCGCTGACCACCCACAGATCAAGTCCGTCTTGCGACCAATGCCGGATATTATAACCCTGGATGCTCTCGGACGCGGTATGGGCTCGCCTGGCGCCCAAATGCTGGGCGACGAACAAATTGATCACGTGTTTACGGCGCTGGTAGACGATAGCCGCGACCGGCTCACTATCGATGTAATCAAGACGGCCGCCGAGAAGCGTGAAGCTCTCCGCGGTTAGATCGACGACCGGCGGCGCCACATCGACCCGGCCGTTGAACCACGGCTTGACGGTATGCTGGTCGCTGGTTGCCACGTCCATCAAATGACCGGCCTGCAGCGACCGGACATGCGCGGAAACGACTTCGTCGGCGATCGTCTGCTCCTGATTGTTGCGGATGACCGTAAGCACGAGGCTCGCCGCAACCGCTGCAGAAAGCGCGGAGCCCACTGCAAATCCGCCGAAGAACGACCGCCGCGTCGGTTTAAAAAAGTCACGCATCGAGATCACGCGCGACCTCGGGACCGCCAATGCCGTCTCAATGCGCGTGCGCAAATGGGCCGGCGCGGTCTCTTTCAATGCGGCGCCGCTCATGGCCTCGCGCATGGTGCGAAATGAGGCCAGCTTCTCCGCGCAGGCCGAACAGGTCGCGGTATGCGCCTCCAATTCGCGGGCGTGCCCGGCATCGAGCTCGCCGTCGATAAGCGCGTGGAGCAGAACTTCGAATTCGGCGCAATTCATTGCATGACCCTTGAGGCAGTGGCCGGCCGGGAGGTTGCCGTTTCCGCGGCATTCCATGCCGAACGCAGCATCGCGCGGGCGCGCGCCAATCGCGACATGACCGTTCCCACCGGCACGCCGGCGATCTCGGCAATTTCCTGATAAGAAAGATCGTTGACCTCGCGCAGCACGATGGTTTCCCGAAACGGCTCGGGCAGCTCTGCAACCAGTTGGCGGATCGTGGCACTGTCCTGTTGGCGTAATATTAATTTTTCCGGCGAAGCTTGCGGCTCTTGCCACATTGGCATGTCCTCGGCCACCGCCTCGTCTTGCGCGAAGTCGGTCGGCACTTCCTCCTTGCCGCGGCGTGCGAACTCGGCGTTGCAGACGTTCCTCAAGATCGCCAATAGCCACGGTTTCATTGCCGGTCCCCGATAGCTATCGAAGTGGCGCAACGCCCGCAGATAACACTCCTGAACTGCATCCTCGGCGTCGGTCGGGTTACGCATGAGATAACGTGCCAGCGTGTAGACATCGTCGAGATGGGGTAATGCGGCGTCACGAAAACGCCGCATCTTTTCTTGTTCGGCAACTGCATCATTCGCCATCGTGTCGTGTCCGGCGTCCACGATATTTCATCGGTCCATGCTGCTGTAGCCGATTGTAGCATTATTGCGTGGCGTTGCTGCCAGTTGTTGCTTCCACGACGATCGAGCCCACCATTTGGGGGTGCAGATAGCAGAAGTACTGGTAGGTTCCGGGCGTAGTGAAGGTGAACGAATAGCTATCGTCGGTGTCCATCGCCGGCGATTTTTTGAAGGCATTGTTCGACGCGGCGATGCCGTGGACGATGTCGTCCCGGTTGGTCCAGGTCACGGTGGTGCCGGCCTTCACCGTCAGCCCTTTTGGATTGAAGATGAAGTTGTCGATGAACACCGTACCCGGCGTGGCTTCTGCCCGGGCAAACAGCACGCTGGCTGCAAGCACCGAGCCAATGGCAGCGCCGAGTACGGAAGAAGCGATGAGGGGACGCAACATTTTGTTCTCTAAGCCTGTTGTTGTCTTAGCCTTGCAGCGGCGAGTCGACGATCGCGAGGCGCTGCTCGTTCTGTTTGAAGTTGACGTTGGCGATGCCGAGCATCTTCCGCAGCTGGTCTTCCGGCACTTTCATCGGGCCTGGTGACGGCGCCGTGCCGGGAGCGGGCTGCGGGAATGCGGTCGAACGCGCGGTGTGGAATGTGACGTTACCTTCCACCTTCTGCATCACCTGGTGGATATGGCCGTTGAGCACGGTCACCGAGCCGAACTTCTTGAGGTAGGACAAGGCCTGGGCGCTGTCGTCCGTGCCCCAGCCCCAGTCCTGATAGACCGTCCAGAGCGGGATATGCGCGAACAGCACGATCGGGGTAGATGCCGAACGGCCTTTGACATCGTGCTCCAGCCATTCGAGCTGCTCGGTGCCGAGATTGCCCAAACCGCCAGCTTTGAGATCGAAGGTATTGACCAGTCCGATGAAATGCACGCCGTTGGCGTCGAAGCTGTACCAGCCGTGACCCTTGGCGGCCCGGCCGTAACGCTCTTGATAGATTTTGCGATCGGTATCGACGAAGTCGTGTTCGCCGGGCACGTAATGCACGTCGAGCCGCGACTGCGAAATGATGTGATCGGCGTCGTCGAATTCCTTTTCCTTCGACAGGTGGGTGATGTCGCCGGTGTGGATCATGAAGGCCGGCTTCTGCGGCAAGGCGCTGACCTTTTTGATCGCCTCTTCCAGCGTGCCGAGCGCGTTGGGATTGGCGGGCTTGTCAAAGCCGACATGACTGTCGCTGATCTGCAGGAAGGTGAGGCCCTTAGTCTCCGCCGCCTGCGCCTCGCCCATGATGCCAAGCGAGTGCGGCACGCCCCCCGAAATTGTCCACAAAACGCCGGTGCCGCACCAGGTCATGCATTCCAGGACCTTGCGGCGGCTGACGCCGTCCCGATGATCGAATTCACTCATTGCGAATCTCCTTTTCAGCCGCCTCGTCCCCGGCCATTACGGCTATGCGGCTCCGTAAGATCAGATTGGTCGAAAACAGGCTTTATTCCCGGTTTTGGCGGAGAATTCGGGGGGACGAAGCGCGCCGGGGACCATTCCGATTAGGAAAAATCAAGTCTTTTCAATGCTCAATGTTTCGTATCGGTCCGCAACGGCATTCGGATCGGGTTTTTCGGCCTCGGGGGCCCAGAACCTGAAGCGCACGCCGACGGTTGGGTCGGTCGCTGAGGTGGTCGGGAAAGCTGTTGGCCAGGCCATTGCGCATTTGCAAATACATGATGCCCGGCATAAGCGTCCCAGCGTTCCGCGAAGCGGCGGATTTTTCCGGTCGCGATTCAATTTTTTGCAATCGCGCCGTCGACGGCTGGCGGGCGAAATCGAATTCGACACGCCGTGTAACAAATAATTTGTTGTTGCTGTGCCGGTCGCCACTCAAACGAGCCGATCCTTCTCCCCCTGTGGCCGTACGGCTATCTAGTAGGGGGACGATGACGCCCATAGTTTTTTCAGAAAAATCACAAAAGTGTTTCGAAGATCATAAAAAATACCTTCGTAGGTTTGTTGGTCCAGGCGCACGGCCTGCTTTGCAACCGAGGAACAAAAAGCAAAGAGCGTGAATGATCGTAATTTATTCGTACGAGCCGTTCACAATTTGCTGATCGGGAATTTGTCTGATGCGACCTATCTATGACGCGCGCTGGGAATAATCTGATTGTTGGGCGATCTCTCCTGATGTGAGCCGCCACGGCGTCCTCATTCGATGCCGCGAATAGGTTCGCGAACTAACGATGGTACTGATCGCGAAAAAGGAGATCGACCATGTTCAAGAAAACCACCGCCGCGCTTCTTGTTGTGACGGCGTTTGCGGCATCGATTGCGACGACAGCCACCGTCCTTGCCGCTGGTTCAAATGACCCTTCGAACCAGATTCCAGGCTATGACAGAAGCGGCCGCACGGTGCCGATTCCCAATCCGGATCGGTCATAAGATCTCAACACGCGGAAATGCGTAAGTTGAGTTGCCTCCCTGGCAAGATAAGGCCGCCCCAGTGGCGGCCTTATTCTTTTCGTGGTGCGCTGCGTCGAGAAAGAGAAACAAGTACGGAGTAGCGGCCAACGGACAGTTGAGGCCCGTTGGCGCGTTGAATGGTACTATCGATCAATAATTGTACAGATTGGTGTTATAGCCGGTGCTGCCGCCGCCAGTGGCCACCGGGCTATTGGGATTGGGAGCGCCGTAGGTCGGAGTGCGAAACGATCCAAAGGCGTTCGCGCCCTGACGCGCGGCCTTAGCCGCCTGACTGCCGTGGCCTGTCCCAGCTTTCCGGCTGTGCGCCGCTTCCGCAAGCGCAAGCGATCCGAACCCAAACGCCGCAGCCAGCGCCACAATTACGATTTTCGATCGACGAGTCATGACATTCTCCGGTGCTAAGCGAGCAGGTTCGCCCCCTCGCCACTAGCCACCAGATCGAATTTGCGCCGCCGAATTCCATCACGGCTGCGTTAGGCGCGGATCAGGATTGCACTCAAGCTGCTATCGAGCTTCGCTGCGGCAATCGCTATCGAGTCATGCTCAATCGACTGACTGCTAAGCGAAAAATCTTCGTCGCGATTATCGTCCAAACGAAGTCTGCGAATCGCGCGTGCCCAGCGAAAACTTACGAACGCTGCGCTGAATTCCGATAACAGGGGCCATTCGCTGAAGCACATTATCGCGAAGTACGAAGTAGTGAATAAGCGCAGCCACAGCATGGCCCATGATCAAGATCCCAAAAGTCCATGCGCCGATCCGGTGAGCAGACAAAAGTACGGTCCGCAGGGTCGGGAAGTGGGGCACCAGCGGTGGAACGTGCCACCAGAACAAAAGAAAGGAACGCCCACGCGCAATCGTTGCGACGAAACCGGTTAGCGGTTGAACGATAAGAAGGGCATAGAGACAGTATTCGCTTATTTTAACAACCACGCGATGTATGTCGGTCATTTCGTCGGGAAACGGCGGCAATTTCGCATTGGTCATGCGCCACACGAGCCGGAAGGCAGTCGCCGCCCAAACACTCACTCCCAATGATCTGTGAATGCGAAGCATCAGCGCCTTGGTCATGTCGTCGTGCGACTGCGCGTGCCACAACGCTGTTGTTAGCAAACCGAGCACGACAAGAACCGTAACCCAGTGAAACGCTATAGTGACCCCGTCAAAAGATGTTCGTTTAGCTAATGGCACCGGTTGCATATTCGAGCATCGAGAGGATTCGACAGGGGCGTTCCTCTCCTGAGTGCTTAAGGCAGCCATTTACGCGCTCCCAGCATCATTGACGACTAGCGACGCCAATCGCTGCAGGCGCCGATCAATAGAGACTGTGAAGCACGGCGATTATTCCCGGTCCGTGCGCGAGACGCGTAGCGACAAAGCGTGATCATCTATTGGGAATAAATCTCCCCGAGTTGCAGTCGGCCTGTAAGAATCCCCGATGGATTCAAGAACGAGAAAATTGTGGAGGACAAATGCCGCGGGCTCGAGCAGCTAATGCGGGTTCAGAAAAACGCGATCTTAGAAACGGCGTTCCATCGTCTGGAAGGAGAATTTATGTTTTCCGCTGCGATGAGAGTGGCCTTTATGCGTTCACGGCCGATCGCAAAGGCCGCATGCTGCCGTCGCAGATATACCCGCAGATCAGTTGGCGGTTTGAGCAAGCATTGACGCTGCGCTTTGACGGTAATTCATCGCGCGACAAGATCCTGCGAGCGACGCTGGACGGGGTCGCAAAGCACGGCTTTCACCTGATTCATGCAGCGATCTTTGGTGAGCTGCTAGGTTTCATCACACAAGGTAGCTGCGCGGCTCATTGATCGATTTGGTGAGTTGTGAGGTCAAGCCATGTGCGAGCAACATGACAGTCATTGCCAATGGCTTTCTCTCACTCGGGAATAAACCGCTGAATAGCCAAGTCACTGGGACGCAAACACACGCAATTCTGCAAAGTGTTGTGCAAGGTATTGAAGCGCGCGCATTCGGCCGCGGGATAGGAGATACGCGCGTGACAGCTAAAAAAGCCATTCTGGTTTTGCTGTTGCTTGCAAGCGCAACGACGGCCGTCTTTGCCAATGCGCCTGGCGGCTCTTACATCCAATGCGATCCCAAGAATCCACGTTCGCCCGTCAGGTGCACGCCCGACGGGTGGTAGCAGTTTCAGGCGAAGCTTTCGCCGCTCCGGCTGGCAGATTGTTTCTGCATCGAGTGCGGCGATGCCGCGAGGCGGCTCCAACCTACAAGATTTGGCTTAATCACCAAGTCGCGATCAAGGGAATAGCCGCCG
>CATPBC010000249.1 GCA_955652195.1 uncultured Xanthobacteraceae bacterium
AGTGCCGCTGGTCGGCGTCGCCGAACAGACTGATCGGGCCGGCACCGAGGCCCTGCATCGCGAAAGCAAAATCGGCGAGCCCGTCGTGCCGCGCCAGCGTTTCGCGAATGAGACAGAGCGCGCGGACATCGAGCGGCGCGGCGGCGTCCGGATCGGGCGCGGTATGCTTTAGCCAACCGTCACGGCCGAGCTTGCCTACAAGATCGCGGCAGGCCGCCTCGACATTGGTATCCGCGTACGGAAGATTCGACACGCACCAGGATTCGATCCCGGCCGCGAGCGCGCGGTGGCGTTCCTCGAAGAACGGCCAGCCGAGGAAAGTCTTGTCCGGCACTAGTTTCCCTCGAAAACCGGTTTCTGTTTGGCGACGAACGCGCGGTAGGCGCGTTCGAAATCCTTACTCTGCATGCAGATCGCCTGCGCTTGCGCTTCGGCCTCGATAATCTGGTCGAGGCTCATCGACCATTCCTGATTGAGCTGGGTCTTGGTGATGCCGTTGGCGAAAGTCGGGCCTGCGGCGATGCGCCGCGCCAGCGTCAGCGCCTCCTCCTCCAGCGACGGCCCATCAACAATCTTGTTGAAAAAGCCCCACCGCTCGCCTTCCTGCGCGCTCATAGCACGGCCGGTGAATAACAGCTCGGCGGCGCGGCCCTGTCCAATGATACGCGGCAGTATCCCGCACGCGCCCATGTCGCAGCCGGCAAGCCCGACGCGGTTGAACAAGAACGCAACCTGCGCCTGCGGCGTAGCGAGGCGCAGATCGGCCGCCATGGCAATGATGGCGCCGGCGCCGGCCGCCACCCCGTCCACTGCAGCAATAATCGGCTTGCCGCAATGGAGCATCGCCTTGACGAGGTCGCCGGTCATGCGCGTGAAGGCAAGCAACTGATTCATGTCCATCCCGACCAGCGGGCCGATAATCTCGTGCACGTCGCCGCCCGAACAGAAGTTGCCGCCGTTCGGCAGGAAAACGACAACGTGGACGTCGTCGGCATAAACGAGCTTGCGAAAAGTGTCGCGCAATTCGGCATAAGAATCGAAGGTCAGCGGATTCTTGCGCTCCGGCCTGTTGAGTTTGATCGCCGCCACCGCTCCGTCCACACGCCACAGGAAGTGCGAAGGCTTATAACCTTGCATCGATGTCATGCTTCGCCCTCCCAGTCGCTCCGGAATGATTTCAGCTTTGCCGACAATTGCTCGGCGTCGCGCAGCGAAATGCCGCTCAAGAGTTCGTCGATCCAGCGTTCATTGGCGGCGGCCATTGCCGCGAAGGCGGCGCGGCCACGCCGCGTCAGCGTGATAAACGAGGTGCGGCGGTCGCCATTGCGACGCGAGCGGACGACGAAGCTTTCGGCCACCAGCCGGTCGACGATGCCGGTGATATTGCCGTTCGACACAATCAGAAACCGCGCTATTTCGCTCATCAACATGCCGTCCGGCTGCCGGTACAGCGCAGCCATCACATCGAAACGCGGCAAGGTGGCGTTGAATTGCCGCTTCAGCCGTTCGCGGATCACGCCCTCTATAAAGCGGCTCGTGCGTAGGAGCCGGATCCACAGTCGCAGCCGCGCCTTGCGCTCGATTGTTCTGCCGTTCTCCTTGGAGGTCGCGACGGCAGACGGCATGGTCACCATGTTTCGCCTCCCGAGACCGAAATCGCCTGACCCGTAATTGCGGCGCTGTCCCCGGCGCACAGCCACATGACCGCGTCGGCTACTTCCTCGGGCTTGATGAAACGCCCCTGCGGGTTATTGGCCTCGAGCGCGCTGCGGGTTTCACCTTCGCTGCGTTTGCTCGCAGCGACGATACGATCGACCGCCCGCTCCAGCATTGACGTTTCGGCAAAGCCGGGGCATATGGCGTTCACCGTAATGCCGGCCTTTGCGGTTTCGATTGCCAAGGCGCGGGCGAGACCGACCACGCCATGTTTGGCGGCGACGTAAGGCGCCACATAAGCGTAGCCTTTCAGCCCAGCGGTCGAGGCAATAAAGACGATGCGTCCCCATTTCTGCTCGCGCATCGCGCTAAGTGCCGGCTGTACCGAAAGAAATGCGCCGGTCAGATTGACTGCGATAATTTGATCCCACAGCGCGCGGGAAATCTTCTCCGCGGGCGCGCTCTCCGCCGTGCCGGCATTGGCGATGACAATGGCGAAACTGCCGCGCGCCGCCTCTGCATCGCGATAAAGCTGGTGCAGCGATGCCTCATCGGTGACATCGGCCACCTGCATATGAATGTTATCGTGGCGCGCGGCGCTCGCTTTCAGCTCCGCAATGCGCCGGCCGCAAATCGTGACCGTTGCGCCGGCTTGCGCCAGCGCCAATGCGATGGCGGCGCCAATCCCGGTGCCGCCGCCGGTGACGAGTGCGTGTTTGCCGGCAAGGCTTCGCATGGTCAGACCGCGCTCGGTGCCGGCTCGCCGCCGCCGGAGAGCCGATAAAGCTGATCGCGGCCGGCATAATAGGGCGGCGGCCACGCCTCGCCGCGATCGCCAAGCCTCGCGGC
>CATPBC010000250.1 GCA_955652195.1 uncultured Xanthobacteraceae bacterium
CTAAAGGCGCCGCCGCCGAGGACCTGTTCACGGTCGCTGCTCTGGTGCCCGGTGAGGAAGCCGCCGGTGCGGTTGCGGAGACGGGCTGCAAGATGGTGCAGCCGACTTGAGCTTTCGACTTGCGGCGAAATCCCTTTCGTCGCGGTCGAACAAACGAAGTGGCGAAGGAATCCGATCGGGGTGTCGGGTTGCTTCGCTTTGTTGTGATCATGCGTGACGCAAAGAGCGGCGGATGGCGCAAGTCATATTGTTCAACGTCACCAACGGCCTGATCATCGGCGCGTTCTACGTGCTGATGGCGCTCGGCCTGTCGCTGATCCTGAATTTAAGCAATGTCATCAATTTCGCGCATGGCAACTTCCTGGCGCTCGGCGGCTATCTCGCCTTCACTTTGTCGCCGGTAGTGGGCTATTGGGGTGCGCTTTTGATCTCGCCGTTGCTCACTGCGCTCATTGGCGTCGTGGTCGAGCGGCTGATGATCCGCAGAATCTATAATCGCGACCCGGTCTATAGCCTGCTGTTGACCTTCGGGTTAGCCTTCGTGCTGCAAGACGGTGCACGTTATATCTGGGGCCCGAACGGTCTGCCGATGGGCCTGCCGGCTGTCTTGGCGCAACCGATCACCTCAACCTTGTTCTTCATTACCTGGTACCGCGTGTTCATGGTGGCGATCGTCATCGTGACGGTGGTCGGCCTGTTTGCTTTCCTGCGCTATTCCCGGATCGGTCTGCGCATCCGCGCCGGGACCTTCGACCTGGAAACTGTGGCGACGCTCGGCGTCAACGTACGGCATCTGCGAACCTTCAATTTCGCGGTTGGCTGTCTGTTGGCTGGACTGAGTGGTGTTCTGGCTGCCGGACAGATCGGGCTTAATCCGAACATGGGCGATGAACTGCTGATGCCGAGTTTCATCGCCATCATTGTCGGCGGGGTCGGCAGCCTGATCGGCACTTTGTTCGGCGGTTTGTTAATCGGCATGGCAGCGGCCTTGACCACGGCTGTCTATCCGGCCGCCAGCGAGGCGGTGATCTATGCGATCATGATGGCGGTGCTGCTGCTGCGTCCGCGCGGGCTCATTGGCGAAGAAGGCATGATGTCATGAGCACCGCCCTGGTCGCCGCAAGCGAGGGCCGCGCAATTAGCCGGCGCGTTTTGGCTCCAATCGCGATATGGGCGGCGCTGCTTACAGTTCCACTTTGGTTGCCGCTACTCGGTGGTTATACCGCGCTGGCGGCACGCGTCCTGGTGTTCGGGCTGGCCGCGATGGGCCTTAATATACTGCTCGGTTTCACCGGCGTGTTGAGTTTCGGCCACGCCGCGTATTTTGGTCTCGGCGCCTATGGCGCGGGGCTCACGCTGCGTTACCTGGTGCATTCGACGCCGGCGGCGATCGTGGCGGGCACGCTGCTCGGCGGCTTGGCTGGTACTTTATTCGGCCTCTTGATCGTGCGACGACGCGGCGTCTATTTCGCGATGTGCACGATCGCTTTCGGACAGCTTTGGTACTATCTCGCCTATAGCTGGAACAGCGTTACCGGCGGTTTCGACGGCTTGCGCGATTTCCATCGCGAACCGATCGGACTAGGCCCGCTCACGCTCGATATTAGCCAGGGCGGCACCGCGTTCTATTATTTCCTGCTGGCGATCTTTGCCATCGCGGTCGGACTGATGGGCTTTCTGCTGCGCTCGCCGTTCGGACGGACTCTCTTGGCGATCCGCGAGAATGAGCGTCGCGCACGCTTTCTGGGCATTCCGGTCGAGCGCCATATCTGGCTATCGTTTTCGATCTCCTGTTTCTTCACCGCGCTTGCCGGCACGCTCTATGCGCTGCTTAACAACTTCGCCGATCCGCTGACGCTGCATTACTCGTTGTCGGGATATTTCGTCGTAATGACCGTCATTGGCGGCATGCGCACATTCTGGGGCCCGCTCCTTGGAGCGGCGGTGTTCGTGATGCTGCAGGACTACATCTCATCCATGACGGTGAACTGGATGTCGTTCGTTGGCGTGATCTTCATTCTGGTCGTGCTGTTTTTTCCGCGCGGCTTGCTGGGAATGATGCGGCGTCGCATTGCCGCGTGATCGCCAAGCGACGCGATCAGCGCGGTCGCGTAAGCGTGCAGGGTTGAGCAATCTCGCTAATAGGGTAGCCCGACGTAATTTTCGGCAAACGCGGTCGCTGCCGCTTTCGAACGGAACAGATAATCAAGCTCGGCAAGCTGCAGCTGATGGTCGAACGGGTTGTCGGATATTCGGTGCAGCGTCATGGTCATCCACCACGAAAAGCGCTCCGCCTTCCATACCCGAGCGAGCGCCCGCGCCGAGTAGTGCTCTAGCCCGGCGTCCGATTTCTCCTCGTAATGTTCGATCAGCGCGCGCGATAAGTAGCGCACGTCGCTTGCCGCGAGATTAAGCCCTTTGGCGCCGGTCGGCGGCACAATGTGGGCGGCGTCGCCGGCAAGGAAGAGACGGCCAAAGCGCATCGGCTCGGCTACGAAGCTGCGCAGCGGCGCGATACTCTTTTCGATGGACGGCCCGGTGACCAAACGATCGCGCGCTTCGTCGTCGAGTCGTGGCTTGAGTTCCTCCCAGAACCGCTCGTCCGGCCATGAATCAAGGTCTTCGGCGAGACTGCATTGCAGGTAGTAGCGACTGCGCGTCGGCGAGCGCATCGAGCACAATGCAAATCCGAGCGGATGCCGCACATAGATCAATTCCTCGGAAACCGGCGGCGTATCGGCCAGGATGCCGAGCCAGCCTAGCGGATAGACCCGCTCGTAAGTATTGATCGCGCGGGCGGGCACGCTCTTGCGGCTAATGCCGTGGAAGCCATCGCAGCCGGCGACGAAATCGCAGACGATCTCGTGCGTTTTGCCGCCGGCGCGATAGCTCACGCGCGGCCGATCGCCGGAAATGTCGTGCGGGGTCACGTCCTGGGCGGAATAGATGCTTGGCACATCCGCGGCGGCGCGGCCGTCCATGAGATCTTTGGTGATTTCGGTCTGGCCGTAGACCATCACCGTCTTGCCGGTCAGCTCTTTGAACGAGAGGCGGTGGCGCGTGCCGTCGACGCAAATCTGTACGCCCTCGTGGATGAGGCCGTCGGCATGCATCCGCGCGCCGACGCCGGCCTCATCCAGGAGATCCATCGTGACCTGTTCGATAACGCCGGCGCGCACGCGGCCGAGGACGTGCTCCGCGGTCTGCCGTTCAAGAATGATGTTGGCAATGCCGCGTTTGTGCAGCAGCTGCCCCAGCAACAGCCCGGCAGGACCGGCGCCGATAATGACGACTTGAGTTCTCATGAAGGGAGACTTGCCTTGCTCGAACCGACGGAGATTCCGTCAAAATACCACACGAGCCGGTTCCAGAAGCAGATCGTACTTTCGCCACCTTTGGGCGAGCAGGTGTTGGCGCAATGCTTCCGCTGGAGCTTAAATGCATCCCCCGGCGGGGATTTCGCCGGCGTCTTTCGTTGTCGGCAAGAACAGCCACCAGCAGAGTTGCCAATTGAAGTCACTAACCCCGGGGAATACATCATGCGGATCGTTTACTTGGCCTGCACGCTTATCCTGCTCGCGGCCGTCCTGTTTTGTCGTATCGACGGCGCGGCTGCCCAGGGTAGTGACGCCGTCCGCCAAGCATGCACCCCCGACGCCATGCGGCTTTGTTCCGATGTTATTCCGGACGTGCCGAAGGTTACCGCCTGCATGAAAGCCAAGTCCTCGCAGCTCAGCGAAGCCTGCCGCGTGGCAATGCGCGGCGAGAGCAGGACCACGCGGGTGCGTCACCATCGCGGCCATTACCACCACTATCGGCATTGTCACCACTGCGGCTGACGTTGCTGCGCGGGCAGTCAGTCTTTTCCTGCGCCTGCGACCGGGCGTCGCGATTGAAAGCGGCCGCTTGAGCGGCCGCGCCGGAAAGTGCCATTGTGCCGCCGACGTGTAGGCGGCCGGCGCAGATCGGCAATTCGCGGGGGTGAGGAGATGCGTCGGGCCAGGCGGTTCGGCAGCCGGCGAGCTGTGCGATGTCTCGGCTTGGCGCTACTGGCGGTGAGCCTGGCGACCGTAGTTCTCGTCCAAACGCGGGCGCAAACCGTCGCTGGCGAGGACCCCGCGTTACTGGCCGC
>CATPBC010000251.1 GCA_955652195.1 uncultured Xanthobacteraceae bacterium
CGGCTCGCCAACATGTATGCCTTTGCAGCTGCCGCCCTTAAGCTTTTGGCCGACACCATACCGCAGTGACCGCGGCCGACTGTCCGCTATCCGGTCGCGATCGGGAGAAAAGCGGACGTGAGGCGGCCATCGGATTTTGTCCGAGTCTGACCCGAAGCCGACTTTAGGCACTCTGTCCAAAACGGCTCGTTGAGCTATATTCCTCTTCCGTCCCGGCCAAAGATCATCAAGGTACGCAAAATGATCTTGCGAAGGTCTGTTATTCTGGCGCTCGGGTCGATGCCATTGCTGGCCCGTGGAGCGTTCTCCCAAACGGCGGCCAAGGTTCGCCGTGTGGGATTGCTGAGTTCTGCAGCGCCGCTCACTGACACAAACCCGGTCGTCGTCGGACTTACGGCCGGGTTTTCCAAGCGTGGATATGTCGTCGGAAGCTCTCTGATTTTCGAGCGGCGGGCAGCTGAAGCACAACCGGACCGACTGCCGCAGCTCGTTGACGACCTGAAGAACAAGGCAGAATTAATAATCACGCAGAGCTACGCTGCGGCTCGGGTCGTCAAAGATCGCTCAAATTTGCCTGTGATTGCGATCACAGGTGCCGACCCGGTTGCGATGGGCTTGATTGACAGCTTGGCTCACCCCGGTGGCAATGTCACCGGGGTCGGCGAAGTTGCAGCGGAGCTTTCGGCCAAGCGTCTGGAGGTCCTCAAAGATACGTTTCCGAGCATGCGCAAGATTGCCATGCTGTGGAACGCAGACGATCTTGGGATGACCATGCGCTACAAAACGGCCGAAGCGGCGGCGCGGAGGCTGGGGTTCGAGATACAGCCGCTTGGCGTGCGTGAGCCTGAGGACTTCGCTGCAGCATTTTCCGCGATGGTGCGCGACCGCCCCGATGCCATTCTGATGGTTACGGATGCCCTAACTGCGCTCAACCGCAAGCGAGTATTTGAGTTTGCTGCCCAACAGAAGCTGCCCGCGATTTACGAATATGATTTTCTTGTCCGTGACGGTGGGCTGATGTCTTACGGTCCAGATATGGGAGAAGTTTACGATCGCGCGGCTGATCTTGCCGATCGGATCTTAAAAGGCGCGCACCCCGCCGATCTCCCATTCGAGCAGCCAACCCGCTTCCGTCTCGTGATCAACAAAACGACTTTGGAATCACTCGGGTTGACAGTACCGGCAGCAATGCTGATGAGAGCAGATGAGGTCGTCAACTGAGGCGACGCGGTTGAGCGGGTCCAGTATGTCGGCTTCTGGCCCTGAACTGACCTCGCGCGATGTCCGTCATCCGGTCGCTATCAGGGGTAAAGCGGACGCAACGCGGACATTGCCCGAAGACCGATCTTGACCCACAGCGGACATCGGGAGCAGTCCGCTTGGGTGAAACGAACGGCACAATTCTCGATCCAAAATGTGATATTCTTCTGATACTCGGTGTAGTCCTCGGCGCGGGTTAGCCAGACGTTCTCTCAATCGAGCCGAGACGAAGCGGCTTGGAGTAACAGCATGACAAGATCAGCACGGATTGCGATCGCGGTGGCCTTGTTGCTAGCCGGAACTTCGCTCGCGACCGCAAAAAGCCGAGGGGCAGCCGGCGCGCATGGCAAGCCTTTCCATCCCGGCATCAACGAGACCACGTCGCGCCCGACCGCGGCGGACCCTTACTATCGCTTGTCCAATTCGTACTATGGCTATTCCGATCCGTACCATGGCTTGTTCGACTTCTTTGCTGTGCCGCCTTACAGTCCGGGTTACGCCTACGGCCACGTGGGACCGGGCGGCTGGCGATAGTCTAGTCCGCTATCCTCCAACAAAAGGGCGGCTCTAACTAAACCACCTTTTTTGCCGGTGTGGTTCGACTCCTTCTATCGATCCGACTTTTTCACATTGCCAATAACGGCCTGCCTGCCATCATGGATGTGTATATGCTCGACCCTGACATATTATGCTCGCGGTGCAGAGCCGATCAGTGACCGGGCGCACGACTACGAAATAGTGGATGCTGAGCAGACATCCGCGAGTATCCAAAGGTGGATTGCATTTTTATGCACCGGCATCCGGCGTTCGATAGGTACCGAGAATCTTATCCCAGAAGAAGTGAATTACACCAAAATTACTATTCGGGTGACGGTGATGAACAAAGTGCAGTTCCTGATGGCGTCTGAACCACGTAAACCTCTGTAGCCGCGATCCCTCTACGTGATATTCCTTGTCAAAAAAGACGTGAGCGTAAAACGACGCCGCACTTGCGATTACCATCACCACAAAAAGATTTAGCGGCAATAAGAAATAAGCGCACCCTCCGGCTAGAAATACGGGAATAAAGAAGTAGGGCGTAGTGTTGCCTTCGTCACCGAGGTACTTCCGAGAGACAAGATGAGCGTCGGAATAATGGGTGTGATGGAAATTGATGTGGTTACGAAAAATCTTACCGCCCATTGGATGGTGGGCGACCTTATAATGGATCAACGTCTGCCCAAATGACATGACCAAATGCGTAACGACAGCAGTCACGAGAAATAGTGAAAGCTTCAGAATAAGCGGCGATACCGTCTGGAGCATGAGCGCTTCCTTCGGCTTAAGAAGCCAATTTAACACCATAGTCCCTTAGCTACAGCCCCGCGCCAACTGCTGGCAAAAATTCGTCAGTACCTGTCCCAGTAGTCTGGCATCGATGCTGCGGTGCATGATTCCTTGTTGGCCGATATTGTTGCAAAAGGATTTTTGGTCCGGAGCGAGGAATAATCTTTCAAGAACGAGTTCGAATAGCCGGTAAGGGCCAGCATGAAAGCCGCCAAAGACATCGATTCGTACATCGCGAGCTGCCCGCAAAAGACGCAGGTACTTCTGAAGAAAATGCGAGCGGTCATTTGCAAAGCTGCGCCGCAAGCGACCGAGGCAATCAGCTACGGTGTGCCGACGTACAAACTCAACGGCAACCTCGTGCATTTCGGCGGCTTCAAATCCCACATAGGATTTTTCCCGACTCCCTCGGGCATCAAGCACTTCCAAAAGGAGCTCTCAGCCTACAAAACCTCCAAAGGTGCAGTGCAGTTTCCCATCGAAAAGCCGATCCCCGTTGGCCTGGTCGCAAAAATAGTGAAATTCAGGGTCAAGGAGAATCTGCGCAAGCACAAATAGCTCCTCAGGAGAGCGGGAGCGGCAGTGGCGGCCACTGGATCAATCACGGTGGTGGCACGCTCGATCAGGATTACTATTAGCAATCGGAAAACGCCCGTAGTTGCCTCGTAGTCCGGTTCTGGCCCGTCGCGTCACTTAATGCGGCGCAGCGATATGTCCGCAATTTGGGGTAAACCGGAAGTAGCTGGCGCGTGCTCGAAATGACGCGATTGACCCTTTTCGGTCATCAATGGATCAAATTTGTTGTGATGCACAACGACGATGTTTGTTCCAGAAGCGAATATACTGCCGGTCAGTGAAGATGTTTAAGCTCGGCCCGATGGCAAGGGGCTGCGGTCGGCAAGTTCCATCTGGCGATACGCAAGCTTCTCCATCAGCTCGGCTCGCACGCCGCGATGGGCGGCGTCCTCGAATAAATTGTCCATTTCGTGAGGATCGCTCTGCAGGTCGTAGAGTTC
>CATPBC010000252.1 GCA_955652195.1 uncultured Xanthobacteraceae bacterium
CGGCATGGATTGCCGGACTTGATCCGGCAATCCATGCCGAAGCGACGCTGGCGCAGTGCTTTCCACCGGCGCTCGCGTGCGGCGCGTCAGCATGGACCACCGGGTCAAGCCCGGTGGTGACGAGTCAGAAACCTGGCTTGCCATAGCTCGGATGCGAAGTCGCATCGCGAGAACGGATTTGCTCACCCTCCCCTGGAGGGGAGGGTCGCACACCGAAGGTGCGCGGGGTGGGGTGAGCGGCGATGAAATGCAGCGGCGAACTTGCTTTCACCCCCTCCCGCTCGCTGAGCCCGTCATCGGGCGGCGCTTCGCGCCGACCCGTTGGCTCGCGACACCCGGATCAAGTCCGGGTGCAAGCTCTCCCCCCTCCAGGGGGAGATGAAGAGTAAGGCGCAGCGTGAAAACGGTGCAGGATGACGGAAGTGAATGTCGCGGGCAGAAATCCATCGGCTTTGGTGTTTATGGAGAAACGAGAGCGACGGAACAAAGGAATTCACATGACTACTTGGACCAATATCATTGCGCTCCTCGCGCGCATTCTATTGGCGATCCTTTTCGTGCAGGGCGGATACGGCAAGCTGTGCGGCGGCACCGCCGGGACCGTCGCCAACATGACGAGCCACGGCATACCGTTTCCCAACATCCTGGTCTGGGGCGCGGTCGCGGTCGAGCTCGGCATTGGATTGTGCCTGATGGCCGGCCTGTTCGGGCGCTGGGCGGCGCTGATCTTGGCGGCCTATACGCTGGCGCTGGGGCTCATCTTCCACGCCTATTGGCTGGCGCCGGCGGCCGAGGCGCGCTTCGAGCGCATCATCTTCTTCAATCACATCTCGATCATCGGCGGCATGCTCGCCATCGTGGCATTCGGCGCTGGCTGCTACAGCCTTGACGCGCTCATCGCCCGCCGCAAATAGGGTCGCGGAGCGCAGCGCCGTCGGCAATCGCAGCGGCGGCCGGGCAGGACGGATCGGCCGGTTGCCGTGCACCGGCCGTTCACGGTTTTGTTCTATGGCCTATTGTTGACCGGCCGCGCGGTTTCGTGGCACGTCCCCCGCAGCAGCCGAAAACATTCGCGAATCCAATGGCAAGCGACCGCTATAACGCCCGCGACGCCGAGGCACGCTGGCAAAAAATCTGGGACCAGCGCGGCATCTTCGCGACGCGCAACGACGATCCGCGGCCGAAATACTACGTGCTGGAAATGTTTCCCTATCCGTCGGGGCGCATCCATATGGGCCACGTACGCAACTACACGATGGGCGACGTGGTGGCGCGGGTGAAGCGGGCGATGGGATTGAACGTGCTGCATCCGATGGGCTGGGACGCCTTCGGCATGCCGGCCGAGAACGCCGCGATGGAGCGCAAGGTCCATCCCAAGGCCTGGACCTACGACAATATCGCGGCGATGAAGAAGCAGCTCAAATCCATGGGGTTGTCGCTCGACTGGAGCCGCGAAATCGCGACCTGCGATCCGGCCTATTACAAGCACCAGCAGAAAATGTTTCTCGACTTCCTGCGCGCCGGCCTGGTCGAGCGCAAAAAGTCAAAGGTGAACTGGGATCCGGTCGATCAGACCGTGCTGGCCAACGAACAGGTGATCGACGACCGCGGCTGGCGCTCCGGCGCTTTGGTCGAACAGCGCGAGCTGACGCAATGGTTCTTCGCTATCACCAAATTCGCCGCGCCCTTGCTCGAGGCGCTCGACCAACTCGAGCGCTGGCCGGAAAAAGTGCGGCTGATGCAAAAGAACTGGATTGGCCGTTCGGAAGGATTGCTGGTCCGCTTTGCGCTCGACCCGGCGACCGCGCCGAAAGGCGAAGCCGAACTGGAAGTCTTCACCACGCGGCCTGACACTTTGTTCGGGGCGAAATTCATGGCGGTGGCGCCGGACCATCCGCTGGCCGCGGCGGCGGCGAGCAACAATCCGGCTTTGCGCGAATTCATCGAGCAGTGCCGGCGCCGCGGCACCTCACAGGCCGAGATCGAGACCGCCGAGAAGCTCGGCTTCGATACCGGCATTCGCGCCGTTCATCCGTTCGATCCGTCGTGGCGGCTGCCGGTCTATGTCGCCAACTTCATCGTCATGGAATACGGCACCGGCGCCATCTTCGGCTGTCCGGCGCACGACCAGCGCGACCTCGATTTCGTCAACAAATATGGCCTCGGCAATGTCCCGGTGGTGTCCCCGCCCGGCGTCGATCCGAAAACCTTCGTCATCACCGATACGGCTTACGAGGGCGACGGCACGATGATCAATTCGCGCTTCCTCGACGGCATGACCAGCGCGCAGGCCAAAGAGGAAGTAGCGCGAAGGCTCGAGAAAGAACGTTTCCATAACCGTCCGGTCGCGGAACGCCAGGTGAACTATCGGCTGCGCGATTGGGGTATTTCGCGGCAGCGCTATTGGGGCTGTCCGATCCCGATCATTCATTGCGAGACCTGCGGCGCGGTGCCGGTGCCCGAGAAGGACCTGCCGGTAACGCTGCCGGAGGACGTCACCTTCGACCGGCCAGGCAACCCGCTCGACCATCATCCGACCTGGAAGCACGTCGCCTGCCCGCAATGCGGCAAGCCAGCGCGCCGCGAAACCGACACCATGGACACCTTCGTCGACTCATCCTGGTATTTCGAGCGCTTCACCGATCCGTGGATTGCCAACGCGCCGACCGATCGTCCCATGGTCGATGCCTGGATGCCGGTCGACCAATATATCGGCGGCATCGAGCATGCGATTCTGCATCTGCTCTATAGCCGGTTCTTCACCCGGGCCATGAAAGCGACCGGCCATGTCGGCCTCGACGAGCCATTCGCCGGATTGTTCACCCAAGGCATGGTGGTGCACGAGACCTATCGCCTCCCGAACGGCGACTGGGCGGCGCCGGCGGAAGTGAAGGTGGAGGCCGACGGCGAAACGCGCCGCGCGCGCCTGATCGCGACCGGCGAAGCGGTCGAGATCGGCCCGATCGAGAAAATGTCGAAGTCGAAGCGCAACACGGTCGATCCCGATGACATCATCGAGGCTTATGGCGCCGACGTTGCGCGCTGGTTCATGCTGTCGGATTCGCCGCCGGATCGCGACGTCAACTGGACCGAGAAAGGCGTGCAGGGCGCGTGGCGTTTTGTTCAGCGGCTGTGGCGGCTGGTCGGCGAGGCGGCGGAATTGGCGCAAGGCGCGCCGGCCGAGCGGCCGGCGGCCTTCTCCGCCCAGGCGCTCGCGCTGCGCAAGGCGGCGCACCGGGCCTTGGCGCGCGTGAGCGATGACATCGAAAAGCTGCACTTCAATGTTTGTGTCGCGCATATCTATGAATTCGCCAATGCGCTCAATACGATAATCGGCGATTTGGGGGCGCAAAACGGGACGCAAAACGGGACGGGAAGTGCAGCCGATGAGGGGCCGCAGACGGGCAGCGTGGCGACGCCGGATTTGCGCTGGGCGCTACGCGAAGCAGTTAATATTCTCGTGCGATTATTCCATCCGATGATGCCGCATCTTGCCGAGGAATGCTGGGCGCTGCTGGGCCACGACACGCTGGTGGCTCAAGCCTCGTGGCCGGAAGTCGAAGCCGAGCTCTTGGTCGAGGAGACGCTGACGCTGCCGAACAACAACAACGTCAAAAACACCGACGACGACAAATAATAAAAAAAAACAGGCAACGCCGATATCGAGAATGCCGTGCTGGCGCTCGATGCGGTACAACGGGCACTCGAAGGCAAGCGGCCGAAAAAGGTGATCATCGTGCCGCAACGGATCGTCAATGTGGTGGCGTGAACGCCGCGAGAGAATTCGCGCAGCGGCGCGGCTCGGCGCCGCGTTGGCTGCGGCCGGCCTCGTCGCCGGCTGTTTCGAGCCGCTCTATGGCCGCAATCCATCGCTCGGCGACGAAAGCATTCGCGACAAGCTCGCCGAGGTGTTGATTGCGCCGATCCCGACGAAGCAAGGAACGCCAGAGGCGCGCATTGCCGTCGCCACGCACAACGCCCTGCAGTACGATCTCAACGGCGCTGCCGGCGTCGTGGCGCCGACGCATCGGCTCGAAGTTGTGTTGTCGCCGGTCGCCATAACGATGACGATCGACCCAGTCAGCGGCCGCCCGACTGAGGAAATCGGTGGCTTGAGCGCGACCTATCAGCTCGTGGAAATCGCCACCGGCAAAATTGTGCTCAAGGACAGCACATTCGCCCATGTCGGCTACGATATTCCCGGCCCGCAGCAGCGCTTCGCCAAGCAGCGCGCCCAGCTTGACGCGCAAGATCGTGCCGCCAAAGTCGTCGCCGAGGCGATCCGTAACCGGCTCGCTTCGTATTTCGTCGCCGGTACCTGAGCGCCACCGAATTTAGCTACCGAATTCAAAGACCCCAATTTAAAATTTAAAGAGCCAATTTAAAGAATCATGGTCGCCATCAAAGCTGCCGATGTCGATGCGTTCGTCGCGCGGCCCGATCCGGCGCGGCGCGTGGTCCTGGTATTCGGGCCGGACGCCGGCCTGGTCGGCGAACGCGTCCGGGCGATCCTCGCGGCATCGGTGGACGATCCAAACGATCCGTTCGCGCTGGCGCGGCTCGAAGGCGAGGAGCTGACCGCCGAACCGTCGCGCCTGACCGAGGAAGCGCTAACCATGCCGCTGTTCGGCGGACGCCGCGCGGTGTGGGTCAAGGCCGGCAGCCGCAATATCGCCCCCGCGGTCGAGGCGCTGCTCGGCGAGCCGCTATTCGCCGGCGCCACGCCGCAATGCCGGGTCGTGATCGAGGCCGGCGATCTGCGCCGCAATGCGCCGCTGCGCGTCCTCTGCGAGCGCGCCAAGAATGCCGCGGCGCTGCCATGCTATGCCGACAGCGAAAGAGACCGCGCCCGGCTGATCGATGAGGAGATGCGGGCGGCTGGATTGTCGCTTGCGCCGGATGCGCGCGCGGTGTTGATCCCGCTCCTCGGCGGCGACCGCGCGGCGTCGCGCAGCGAAATTCAGAAGCTTGCGGTCTACGCGCGCGGCCGCGATCAAGTCGGCGTCGAGGACGTCGCCGCGGTGGTTTCCGACGCTTCGGCGCTCACGATCGACGACATCGTCGATGCCGCCTTCGCCGGGAAGCCCGGCGAACTCGAGACGCAGCTCGCCAAGGCGCGGGTTGCCGGCACCGCGGCCGGATCGATCTTGTTCAACGCGCAGCGCCAGCTCGCGCAGCTTCACAAATGGCGGTTTGCCATCGAACAAGGCCGAGGATTTTCGCTCGATGCCGTGCAGCCGGCGGTGCCGTTCCGCCGCCGTCCGCTCATCGAAGCGGCGCTCAAGGCGTGGAGCGCGGCACGGCTCGCGACCGCCATGGCGCAATTGGCGGATGCAGTATTGGATGCGCGGCGTAATTCCGCCCTTGCCGATACCATTACCGAGCGGGCTCTGCTCGCCATTGCCACCAACGGGCGGCGCAGCGCGGCCTGACCGCGGTGCGAGATTCTTTTCCGGCTTTCTTTTCGTTTCACCGCACTCATGTTTGAATGTCGGACCAGACGACAAGCGCTCTTTGAAAGTGGGAGATCACCGCATGCAAAAACTGACAGCGGGAATAACCAAGGCCGGCAGCGGCATTGACGGCATCGCCTGGAATATTCTCGGCCAGACCTACGTGCCGAAGTCGGTGAGCGAGAGCTCGTTCTCCTGGCACGCGACCTTTCCACCCGGCACATTCGTGCCGCCGCACATCCACCCGACGCAGGACGAATTCATCTATCTGTGCGAGGGCCGTTTCGATCTTCTGCTCGACGGCAAGGACGTGATCGCGACGCCGGGCGATCTAATCCGATTGCCGATGGGTCAGGCCCACGGCATTTTCAACAAATCGGACCAGCCGGTTAAATGTTTTTTCTGGGTGTCGCCGACGCGCAAGCTCTACGACTTATTTTGGGCAATCCATTCGATGAAAGAACAAAAGCCCGAGGAGGTCGTCGCGATATCGGCCAAGCACGAAGTGAATTTTCTGCCGCCAGGCTGAACAAATCCTGTCAAACAAAAAATTGGAGCGGGACGACGATTCGACAAAAGCTCATCCCGCTCTAAGTCGGATTTTCCAAGCTGAACGTGCCGGAATCGTCGTCATAGGCGAAGACTTCCGCATAGCGACCCCAGCCGATCACGGCGCGCAGCGTCAACTCGACATCCTCGGCGCTCATGTGATCCTCGAGCTCGTCGAAGAAGCGGCTCTTCGGCGCCATATGGTTGGCGCGTTCTTGCAGGACGTGGCGGATGTGCGCGGCGAGCGGCACGTAATTTAACAGTTGCCGCTGGAACAAGCGTTTGCGGTCGTCGGTGCCCATTTCCGCGAATTGCTTGCCGGTATCGGTAAGCTTGATGTCGCCGCCTTCGATTTCGGCGAGCCGCAGCAGTTGCAGCGCGTCGGCTACCGGAAACAGGTCGTCGACTTCCAGGTGCAGCTCATCGGCGATCACCGGCAAGTCGGCGCGGCCGTTATAGGGTGCGGCGGCCAGCGTTTCGATGAGGCCGGCGAGTATATTGGCGGAGACGCGCGGCAGCACGGTATTGATTGTCGCGGTCGGCAAGCGCGTGCCAATCGGCGTCGGCGTGCGGGCCGTCATCGCCACGTAGATTTTCTCGACCAGGTCGCGAAACCGCGGATCGAGCCGGTTGCGCGGCTGCTGCAGATCGACAGCAATTTCGCTGATGATTCGGCCAGGATTGGTGGAGAACAAAAGAATGCGGTCGCACATCAATACCGCTTCCTCGATATTGTGGGTGACGAGAACGACGCCTTTGATCGGCAGCTTGCCGTCGCCCCACAGTTCGAGGAAGTCCGTCCGCAGCGTCTCGGCGGTGAGCACGTCAAGCGCGGAAAACGGTTCGTCCATGAGAAGAATATTGGGATGCACGACCAGCGCGCGAGCGAAACCGACGCGCTGGCGCATGCCGCCCGACAATTCGCGCGGAAAAGCCGACTCGTACCCGTCGAGCCCGATCAAATCGATGGCCGCGAGCGCGCGTTTGCGGATCTCCGCGTCCGGAAGACCGAGCGCTTCCAATCCCAGTTGCACGTTCTCCAGCACTGTCAGCCAGGGGAACAGCGCGAAGGATTGGAATACCATCGCGATGCCCGGCGCTGGCCCGGTCACGCGCTCGCCAAGATAGGTAACCGTTCCGCCCGAAGGCTGCGCCAAGCCGGCAATCAGGCGTAACAGCGTCGATTTGCCTGAACCGGTGCGGCCGAGCAGGCCGACGATCTGTCCTTGCGCCAGCGAAAGCTCGACGCCGTCAAGCACCAGATGTTCGCCGCCGTCGGCGCGCGGAAACGACTGGCGCAATTCGTGGACATCGAGCAGGGCAGCGCTCATCTAAAGCCTCATCCAAGACGAAACTTGCGTTCGGCATAGCGGTACAGCGGCCGCCAGAACACGCGGTTGATCACGACAACGAACAGGCTCATCACCGCGATGCCGAGCACGATGCGGTGAAAATCGCCGGCATCGGTCTGTTCGGCAATATAGGCGCCTAGTCCTTCGGCGTGCAGATGCACATCGCCCCAGGACGCGACCTCCGCGACAATGCTCGCATTCCACGAACCGCCCGATGCGGTGATCGCGCCCGTCACATAATAGGGCAACACCGCCGGCAGCGCGACACGGCGCCACCACAACCAGCCGCGCACGCGCAAATTGACCGCGACGGAACGCAGCTCGGCCGGGATCGCCGCCGCACCGGCGATGACATTGAACAGGATGTACCACTGCGTGCCGAGAATCATCAGCGGGCTGAGCCAGATATTCGGATTGAGCTGCCAGGCGACGATGCCCGAGACCACAATCGGAAACAGGAGGTTGGCCGGGAATGCCGCAAGAAATTGCGCTATCGGCTGCATGAAATTGGCAACGCGTGGCCGCGTTCCGACCCACACGCCGAT
The DNA here is from genome assembly GCA_955652195.1 of uncultured Xanthobacteraceae bacterium. Lineage (GTDB taxonomy): Bacteria > Pseudomonadota > Alphaproteobacteria > Rhizobiales > Xanthobacteraceae > BOG-931. The sequence continues at coordinate 7,900 of CATPBC010000252.1, forward strand.
CGGCACCCAGATCAGGGTCGCGACCGCGATGAGCACAACCACGCGCGCGAGCGTGGCGAAGCCAAGTACCATAGTGACGCCGACATCGCGCAGCGCGAGACCCTCGACTGCGAATTGCGCCAATTGCCACAACGTCATTGCCGCCAAAACAAAGACGACCGCGGCGGATAGCAAGGCCAAGCTCCGGCCGGCCCGCTTGGCCAGTGCGCCAGCTGGCGCCTTGTCATTTTTTTGCCGGCGCAACGATAAACGCCACAAGCCGGCGACCGGCTGGGTTAGCCGTTCGATGATGCGCGAGCGGCGCAACACATCGAACACCCAGGATTGCGGCGGCGGCGCGCCAGGCTCCTGCTCGAAGCGGAAGCGGTCGGCCCACGCCACCAGCGGCCGAAACAGGACCTGATCGTAGATCAGGATCACGACCAGCATGGTGCCGATTGCCCAACACACCGCGGCGAGATTGCGACGTTCGATGGCAAGCGCAATGTACGAGCCGACGCCCGGCAACGTCACGGTTGTATTGCCGACGCTGATTGCCTCCGAGGCGACGACGAAGAACCAGCTGCCGGACATCGACATCATCATGTTCCAGATGAGCTGCGGCATGGCAAAGGGAACGTCGAGGCGCCAGAATCTCATCCACGCGCTGAGCCGAAAATTGCGCGCCGCTTCTTCGAGTTCGATCGGCACCGTGCGCAACGATTGATAAAAGCTGAACGCCATGTTCCAGGCTTGGCTGGTGAAAATCGCAAAAATGGAAGCGAATTCCGCGCCCAATACGCGCCCGGGCGCTAGACTCATGAAAAAGACGACGGTGATCGAAATGAAGCCGAGAATCGGTACCGATTGCAGAATATCGAGAAGCGGCACGAGCAGCCGTTCGGCGGACCTGCTTTTTGCCGCGAGCGTCGCATAGGTGAAGGTGAAAAAAAGTGACAGCACCATGGCGATCAGCATGCGCAACGTGGTGCGCGCGGCGTATTCAGGCAGATTGCGCGGATCGAGCGAGGGCGGCTGCCGTTGCAATTCGGCCAGGGGCTCGAAAAGATTCCGACTTGCTTCGCCGAGAAAAACCAGAAGGCCAAGGATCAGAAGAACGGCGAGAATATCCCATCGGCTGAACAAACGGGTCCAGCCGCCAACCGAAATTGGGACGAATACGCGCATGCTTTAGGCCAGCTGTCGGAGACTGCAGTCACAAAACCGAAGTCACAAAAGCGAAGTCACAAAACCGCGAGTCACAAAACTGTCGAGAAATCGCGAGCGCGCCGGGCCGGCGGTCACGGCTTGTGAGTTCCCCCAATAACACCGGCAACGCCTGGATCAAGCGATTGTTGGCCCGCCTGACGAAAATAACGCGCGAGCATCCAATGCCGCGGCACGATCGGGCGTCGTGAAATCACCGCATTGTCAAACGATCTATCCGGCCGGCGCAGAGTTCAAATTCCAATGGAGGGTTCCGTTGGCGTTGCAATCGGCAAAGGTCGTGACCGCATTGGCGGCGAGTTTTTTTGCCAGTTCTCTGGCGATATCGGCACCACAATCGGCCGTCCCGGAGCAGCCGGCCGCAACGGGCTTGTGGCAAAAAGTGGATGAGCAAACCGGTCAGACGGTCAGCTGGTTCCTATTCGTCGAGCACGGCGGCCTTTATGAAGGCGTGATCGCCAAGCTTTTTCTCCGGCCGGAAGATCCGAAAAATCCGATCTGTTCGAGCTGCCGCGACGACCGTAAGAACCAGCCGCTGCTCGGGCTGCCGCTGATCAGGGAGATGCAGCGCGACGGCTTGGTTTACCAGGGCGGTAATATCCTCGATCCACGGGATGGCAACATCTACAGCGCAATGATGCGGGTCAGCCCCGACGGCGAGACGCTGACCGTGCGCGGCTATCTCGGCATCGCTTTGTTCGGCCGCGATGAGATCTGGCGCCGCCTGCCCGACAACGCGGTGCGGCAACTCGATCCGATCGTCGCCGCCCGCTATCTTCCCGGCACGGCCAAACCCGGCCTGCCGCTCACAGCATCAGGCCGTCAGGAAAAAACAGTTCGGCCGCCGAGCGCCATGCGCTAACGGCGGATGCGCTAACGACGGATGATGATCGAGGCTACCGGACCTCGCTGCTCCCAGCCCGCCTGTTCGAGCTCGGGAATCGTATCCTCGGCCTCCGGATAGCCGAGACAAAAATAGCCGATGAATTTCCATGCCGCCGGCACATCCAGAATGGCTGTCATCGCCGCCGGATCGAGAATTGAAATCCAGCCCAAGCCGATGCCCTGGGCGCGCGCCGCAAGCCAGATCGTATGCACCGCGGTGACAGCCGAATAGTCGATCATTTCCGGCATCGTCCGGCGGCCGAGTCCGTGGCCTTGCGTGGCCGCGCGATCGGCAAACACCGCGAAATGCACGGGCGCCTCGTCCAATCCGGCGAGCTTTAATCGCGCGTAAAGTCCGGTGCGTTGCGGCGCCTGCGCCGCCAGCGCCTGTGCGTTGCACGCCGCAAAATTTTCACGAATGGCCGCGCGCAGCGCGCGATCCTCGACAATGACGAAGCGCCACGGCTGGCTCAAGCCGACTGACGGAGCAAGACACGCGAGCTCGATTAATGATTCCAACGCGCCATCCGGCAGCGCATCGCGCCGGAAACGCCGGACATCCCGCCGCCAAACCAGAAGGTCGCGCAGCCGGGCGCGAAACGCCGCATCGAAGCCGGTCTGTGGCGACGCTGACGCGACTTCCTCGATCTGGCGATTGACGCGCATGTTCACGACCGAAGGCTAATGCCTGTTGGCATAGGCGGCCATTGCAATCTGCAGCCGGTCCCAATCGTCCTCCGCAGCCGGCAGGCCGAAGCGCAACCAGGAAGGGTGCGCAGGAAACATGCGGACAAGAATTCCGGCGTGGCCGAGGTGATGGAAGAGTTCCGGCGCCGCCGCCGTGCGCACCAGGCGAAACAGCGGCGTGCCGCCGACAATCTCAAGTCCGCTGTCGGCGAGAATTTTATCGAGCCGAGTGGTTCCTTCCGTAAGCCGGCAGCGCGCCCGCTCCATCCAAGCGCGGTCGGTCAGCCCCTCGACGCCGATCGCCAATGCCGGCCCAGAAACCGCCCAGGGACCAAGCTGCGCCGCGAGCCGAGCTGCCAAATACGGCGTGGCCAGTGCAAAGCCGAGCCGGATACCGGCAAGCCCGAAAAATTTGCCAAACGATCGTAATACGACGATCGCCCTGCGTCCGACCTCGCCTGCGAGACTGCCGTCGCGCGGACCGACGTCCATGAAGGCTTCGTCGACGACGAGAAGTCCGCCGCGCGATTCTAACCGCTTTGCCAACGTCATCAGAGCCGCCTTGTCGGACAGCCTGCCGTCCGGATTGTTTGGATTGGTTACAATGACAAGTGTTGCTGCCGTCGCGGCATCAAGATCGGCAATCTCGATAACATCATGGCCGGCCAGCGCCGCGGCGCGCGCGTGTTCGCCATAGGTCGGCGCGACCACCGCAGCGCGTCCCGGACGAACCAGCGCGGCGACAAGCGGCAGCAGAATTTGCGTTCCTGGCGCGGCCACGACATGCGCTGCCGAGGGTGCGCCATAGGCTTGCGCCGCGGCGGCCTTTGCCGCGGCAAGCGCATCGGCCTCGGGCAGCTGCGCGAACAGATCGATCGGCAGTTCCGGTAGTTGATAATATTGTGGATTTATCCCGTTAGAAAGTTATTTGAAAGGTTCGGCAGCGTCAGCAAACAAGCGCCGAGCAGCGGCAAGGTCGCCGCCATGCAGGAGCGAGTGATCAGGATCACCAGAGCACATCATGTCGGCCGCACTTGCGCTTTTCGCCATGCTGATCGAGCTCTGCATCGGTTATCCCGAACGGCTGGTTCGCGTCATCGGCCACCCAGTGACCTGGATCGGCGCTTTGATCGGTGGCCTCGACCGGCTGTTTAACCGCGATATGACGCCGGCTCTGCGGCGACTTGCGGGAATTTTAGCGGTCGCGACCGCGCTCGGCGTCGTTGGCGCAATCTCTTTTGTCGTGCAATGGCAATTACTCCGCCTGCCGTTCGGCGTTGTTCCAGTCGCCGTGCTCGCGAGCGCGCTGATCGCGCAACGCAGCCTGCACCGGTATGTCGCCAATGTCGCCTCCGCGCTTGAACTGCAAGATCTCGACGCCGGCCGCAAGGCAGTATCGCACATTGTCGGCCGCGATACTGCTCGTCTTGATCGTGCCGGGATTGCACGCGCAGCAATCGAAAGCCTGGCGGAGAATTTCTCGGATGGCATCGTTGCGCCGGTTTTTTGGCTTGTGGTGGCGGGACTTCCGGGCGCCGCGCTGTACAAGGCGATCAATACCGCCGACAGCATGATCGGGCACCGCACCCCGCGCTACGCCGATTTCGGCTGGACGGCAGCGCGGCTCGACGATCTCGTCAACTTGCCGGCCTCGCGACTCGCGGCGCTCTTGCTCATCCTCGCCTCGGTTTTGCGTGACGATGCTTCCGCCGGCGCGGCATGGCGCGCGGTCCGGCGCGACGCGGCCCGCCATCGCTCGCCCAATGCCGGCTATCCGGAAGCGGCGATGGCCGGCGCGCTCGGACTGTCGCTTGCGGGTCCGCGTTTCTATGCCGGTATACGCGTCGAGGACGCGTTCATGGGTGACGGCCGGCGCGAGACGGAAGCCGAAGATATCCGCCGGGCGCTGGCGCTCTACCGTTGTGCCGACGCGATTTTGCTGGCGCTCCTCGCTGGGCTCACCGCAATTCTTATCGCGCTAGACTGAGCAGGCGATCGAGATCGAGATGCGCGGCGAGATGCGCGGCGAACCGATCAAGCGTTTGCTCAATCATCTCATCATAGGCGATGCCAGCCGTGCCAGCCGACAGGCGGCTAAGCCAAGCCGTACGCTGACAATCGTCGGCGAACAGCCCGTGGATATAGGTGCCGAGCACGCGGCCGTCGGCGGATACTGCTCCCTCAGGCGAACCGTCGTCGAGCCGTGCAAACGGGCGGGCACAGTCGGGCCCTGTGGTGATGCCCATGTGCATCTCATAACCACAAAACGGTGCGCCGCCATTTGTCGTGCCGCGGATCGGCTCAAGCCGTTTGTGCTCACCGAGTACGGTTTCAAGGTCAAGCAAGCCGAGGCCGGCGACTTTGCCCGGAGAGCCCTCGATCCCCTGCGGGTCGGCGATAGTGCGCCCCAACATCTGATAGCCACCGCATAGACCGAGCACCATCCCGCCACGCCGCCGGTGCGCGGCAATGTCGATGTCGAAACCTGCGGTGCGGAGCGCATGCAGATCGGCGATCGTCGCTTTCGAGCCCGGCAAAATGACTAAGTCCACATCGCCCGGCAGCGCGGCGCCGGGACGCAGCCGGATCAGATCGACCGCAGACTCGGCTTCGAGCGGATCGAGGTCGTCAAAATTGGCAATGTGCGGCAGGATCGGAACGGCAACGCGCACGCGGGTGCGCGATTTTGCCGTTCCGATC
>CATPBC010000253.1 GCA_955652195.1 uncultured Xanthobacteraceae bacterium
CACCACTGTGGCCAGAGTCTGCTGTTGGCGGTAAAGCGGAAATGCAGTTGCGGCGCTGCGACTTCCGAGTCTGACCCATACCGGAAGTCGAGCGTCCCATTTTGCTGTGACGCACAAGACCGCTCTGCATCAACGATGTGGTAAGTTGTCGCCCTCGGCCTGAAGGGTAGCTCTATGAGGCGGCGCGAGTTCATAACGCTAGTCGGTGGTGCAGCGGCCGCTTGGCCCGTCACAGCCCGGGCGCAGCAAGCCGAGCGGATGCGGCGGCTTGGCGTCTAAATGGCGGTCGCCGAAAGCGATGCTGATGCTCGCAAGGGAATCAGCATCTTGCAGGAAAGACTTCAAAAACTCGGCTGGAAGGATGGCGACAATATTCGCATCGATTATCGCTGGGGCAATGGCAGCCCAGATCGAATTCAAGACCTCGCCAAAGAGCTAGTCGACCTGCAACCCGATGTTCTCGTCGGTCACTCCACTCCTTCCGCCAAGGGGCTTCTAAAGCAGACCCATACGATACCAATTGTTTTCCTCTCAGTTACCGATCCAATGGGTCAAGGTTTAGTCTCAAGTCTCTCGCATCCAGGCGGAAATATCACGGGTTTCGCGGATTTTGAGCTTTCACTCGGCACCAAATGGCTTGAGATTCTCAAGCAAATTGTGCCCGGTGTTCGGCGAGTCACTGCCATTTTCAACCCCGAGACCGCGCCCTATTACGGGCTGTATTTGCAATCGATTAACGCAGGCACGTCTTTGCTGGGGATAGAGTCGATCCCAATCCAGGTGCATAGCGACGCCGACATTGAGAATGCCATTCGCAAGGTCGGAAGCGAACTAGACAGTGGCCTTTTCGTTTTGCCAGACAGTCATAATCGGGTTCATCGCAAGCGGATTATCGAACTCACCGCGCAGTACCGTGTGCCGGCAATTTACTTTCTCCGCTATTTCGCGACGGATGGCGGCCTCATCTCCTATGGCCCGGATGAGATGGACCTCTTCCGGCGTACTGCGGGTTATGTGGATCAAATTCTCAAGGGCGCGAGCCCGTCAGATCTTCCGGTCCAGCAGCCAACAAAATTCGAGCTCACTATTAATCCAACGACTGCTAAGACGCTCGGGCTCACGATTCCGTCGGGCATACTTTCGATTGCCGACGACCTGGTCGAATGAGCAGGCCGATGTCGCTGATTGGCCCTGAACCGACTTGCCGCGATGTCCGACTTGAGTCCGTTATTAGGAGCTGAACGGACGTGACTCAGACGTCTGATTTCGGCAGCTATTGACCCATAGGCGACATTAAGAGCAGTGAACCGATGCGTCAGAGGGGCCCAAGGGCGTGTCGCAGTGGTGCGCTTGAGATCATCATCAGGCCCGTAAATGGCCGGCTAAGTTCCAAAATCAGAAAAATCGCGCATGACGCCGACAGGGCAAAGAGGGACAGGAACGCTAAGACCGTCACATTTAGCGTTGAGAACAGACTGAAACTTGCAAATATGATCACAAGCCAGAAAACCAAAATGGCAAGAAACGGCGCGGGTATCAGATTGTCCGACTCTACAAATAGTAGGAGGCGGGTTTGCGCCACATCCGTGCTGATCTGCGCGGCGCGAGCCTGTAGTGAGCGCTGAAGATCGGTTCGCGGGGACAGCGTCTGAATCTCTACATAAATTCTCTCCGCCGAAGCGTTAGTTTCAAATGGCCCTGCCGTCCTTGCCACCTTCTCGCGCCAAAGTTGGTCGGCAAAAGGACCGATTGTACTGCGCATTTCCTCCCGGGTCGGACGGGCTTCCGGTCCATACTGCGCGAGCAGGTTATCGAGCAGGATTACATTGGCCGTGATCTGCTTAATTTGATTACTTTGCGTATCGAATGAACTCTTTGCGGCGGCGATGAGCAGCCCGAGCACAAGCGCGGCAATCGTCGCGATCAGGCCGACACCAAGCCGCACCACGTCTTGAGAATCCTTGCTGAGATGATGTTCGGGTAACGCCCGTCGCAGCAACGAACCAAAGACGATGCCGCCCAGCGTTAATACGAATATTAAACACGACAATGCCAAATCACTCGTGAGCTACCCTTGAGCCACTTCGGACCTTTATATTCATGTCCTAGGCGGACGATAACCCGATTTATTTTCGGCCCTAAGTTGGATGATGAGTTACGCGTTATCGTTATCGACCGTGCGGCGAGGATAAAAAAATACGCGAACAAGATTGCGCTCGCCGACAACCTCGCCGAGTGCACGAAAAGCAAAGAAGGGAATTAATATCAATAGACCAACAATGCTAGTCGCGATTAGCTGTTCGACTGTCCCACCACCGACTTCAGCTAGAGAAGCAGCAATCGTTCGGTGATGCATGAGGCCAATGACGACCTCTTCAAGTGCGTTCAGGGCGAGCAATAGGATTAGAAAGGCAACCGATTTATGCAACGTCGGCCAGATGAGGGGCAGAGACTTGAACCGCTCGCCAACGTGGAGGACGTGTCCCACTGAGACGAACTTGGCGCATATGAGTGCCTTGGCGACGGCAAAGCCAAATGGCGCGAATGGAATATCATATGCCTTTAGAATTGAGGCCTTATAAAATAGGAGCGCGGTGAAGCAGACGTAGAGATACGCTGCGATGATGGCAAATTCTTTCAATTCATCGGTTACCTTCGCACCAATAGATACTTTCGGTGGGCTACGGCTATTCATCTGCGTCTCCAACAACGGATATTGGCCAAGGAGAAGTACCATGCCCGAGGCTACAACGGTGAATAGACGGAAACGATGTCACTTGAGTGGTGCGATGTCGCTTAATGGCCCAAATGCGAAGTGCCGCGACGTCCGACTTGAGTCCGTTATTGGAGGCTGAACGGACGTGACGCAGACATCGCGGAATGTCTGTTGGTGACCCGCTTCGGACATCGGCAGTCATCCAATCGAGATGAGCTGGAAGTCACCCGCGCCCCCATTCAGAGTGCTAGTCTCCGCCAAACGATGTCTTGTCCTGAGCCTTAGGGTGAAACGTGAGGCGGCGAGAATTTCTCGGTTCGATTGGTGGCACGATAGCCGTTTGGCCGCTTGCAGCGCGCGCGCAACAGCCGGCGATGCCGGTGGTCGCCTTCATCAACGGCGGAGCTGCCGGGACGGGCCGCGCCGGCTCATTCCGCAAGGGGCTCAGCGAAACCGGCTATACTGAGGGCCAGAATGTCACGGTCGAGTACCACTGGCTTGCGGGCCATTATGAACGCTTGCCGGCGGTGCTGGCCGACCTGGTCCAACGTCGTGTGGCCGTGATTGTGACGCCCGGCACTATTGATGCTTCGCTCGCCGCCAAAACGGCAACAGCAACGATCCCAATTGTTTTTGGCGTGGGTCAAGACCCGGTGGCACTGGGCCTCGTTACGAGCCTAGCGCATCCGGGTGGCAATACGACTGGAATCAATTTTTTCGCCTTCGAAGTTGACAATAAGCGATTCGGACTAATGCATGAGCTCTTGCCCAAGACCAGCCGTTTCGCTGTGCTGGTCAATCCGGCCAATGCCGCGTCTACCGACGCTACTTCGAAAGCGCTTAAGGAAGCCGCGCGCGCCCTAGGGCTGGGAGTTCTGTTCTTCAATGCGAGCACCCCCGCTGAGATCGACGCGGCCTTTGCCGCATGTGCGCGCGAACGGGCCGATGCCCTTTTCATCGCGGGTGATGGGTTCTTCACCAGCCGCGGTGTGCAATTTGCCACGCTAGCGGTGCGCGACCGGATACCCGCGAGTTATGTTTCGCGCGAGATGGTCGAAGCCGGCCTGCTGATGAGCTACGGAACAAGCATTGTCGATATGTTCCGCCAAGTCGGTGTCTATACCGGCAGCATCCTCAGGGGAGCGAAGCCGTCCGACCTTCCCGTCCTGCAATCGACCAAGTTCGAATTCGTCATCAATTTGCAGACGGCGCGTTCACTCGGCCTCGAAATCCCGCCAACGCTGCTCGCCCGCGCCGACGAGGTGATCGAGTAGGGTCTTGTTTGCTGCAGTGCATGAGTCCGGTTATGGCCCATCGCGACCGATCGCATTTTGGTGGCGGACCGTCGCTTTCGGGGCATAACGGACATGGCTGGAGCGGCGGCCGGCCGGACCCAGACGCGAATGCACGAGCAACGAGAAGTTAATTGATCCTCTGCCCCGTAAAGCGATCTCGTCCGTGCCAAAACTCGCAAGTCGGACACCATTCGCCTTCGTAGTCGATTCCTTGTTGGTGAGGGCAGCCAATTATGGAGTCGGTCATCGCAACCGATAGCACTCGATGCTTTTCGATAAATTCCAATATCTCTCGGGCGATGTCGGGATGGCCACGAATGTCACCACGATCAATTTTCCAGTCGCGCAACTCTTTCACCTCTGCATTCTCGGATGGCACGATACCGACGGTGACCTTCGTCGCCTGGCTCAAGTTCGGGCCGTAGAACGCAATCGTCGCAATCGGCCAACCTCGCAGTCCCTTCCGCGCTTTCTTGCGCAAGCGCTTGAGGAATCGATCTTCCATCATATTGCGCACTTAGCGACCGTTTCGTTCACGATCGATCCTTTCGATCCGCCGGGATGTAGGGAATCATCCCTTTGCGAATGCAATTTCCTGGACATCACGAGGCATGTCCCGCAAATCGACCAGCAGACCATTGACCTCTGCCATCCATACAAGCGGATTCCTCTCGACCAAGCTAGGAAGCGTCCACCGTGGATCTAATGGTCGCGTCCCGAGCATTTCTTCAATCACACGCGCCTTCGCGTGAACGGTGCTCTCGCCAGCTTCGAATGCGGCGCATAGGTCTGCCGTTGTCATGCACGGAGAAAATGATTTATCGCCTAGAAAATTCACCCTTCCAAGAGCATAGACGATACTGCACGCCCACGTGCGCGGTTGGCCAGAACGGAGTGGGTTCGAACGCTTCCTACACAATGCTGCCGTCATGGCGCGTGCCAAGTCCCGGTATTCGGAGTTCAGGTGCTTGTCACAAACGTTATCGGTCAAGCCGGTGATTTTCTCGTAGACCGGCAGCATAATTTTTGGAACCGAATACAGGCGCCCGCGATCAGTCACCGAACTTGCCTTGATTTGGTAGAAACGCGGTAGCGGGTGGGGCAGAGCACGTCCGCTCTGCCCAATAAGATCAGACATCAATTTGTTCCGCTATTGCAAGAGCATCATCGACCTCGATGCCAAGGTACCTTACGGTGCTTTCGATTTTAGTGTGGCCGAGCAAGAGCTGCACGGCTCGTAGATTTCCTGTTCGACGGTAGATCAGTGTTGCCTTTGTTCGTCGCAGCGAATGCGTGCCAAAGAGCTTTGAGTCTAGCCCAATGCTGCCAAGCCATTCGGAAAGAAGTCGTGCGTATTGCCGCGTGGTCATGCACTGACCGCGTCGACCCGTGAATAGAAATTCGCCCGGCTTCTTACGCGCGGCCTTTAGGTAGTCGTCGATGGCCTGCCGGGTCTGATCCGTTAGCTCGAACTTGACTGGCCGCCTCGTCTTTTTCTGGCGCACGGTGGCACGGTCCATCGTATAACCGTTTGGGGCAACGTCCTCGACCTTGACAGCCACGACATCGCAGCCGCGAAGCTTGCTATCGATGGCCAAGTTAAACAGGGCGAGGTCGCGTATTCGCCCCTCTACCAGCACTCGAGTTCTGATCGACCAAATGTGCTTTGGTCGCAGTGGAGGTCTAGCCCCAATCAGCTTGCCTTTGTTCCAAGGCGTGCGTTTATTAGCCGGTGAGCAATTTTCATCGTCTGGCATGGTCGTACTC
>CATPBC010000254.1 GCA_955652195.1 uncultured Xanthobacteraceae bacterium
CGCGGCCGGCTCGGCGGGTTCGAGCGCCGCCTCGATCACGTCCTCGACCAGATCGGCCCACACAAAGCGCAGCGCGTTGCGCGCCGCCTCGGGGATGTCCTCGTAATCCCTCCGGTTGCGCGCCGGCAGGATGACCGCGGCGAGCCCCGCCCGCGCGGCGGCGATGACCTTTTCCTTGATGCCGCCGACCGGCAGAACGAGGCCGCGCAGGCTGATCTCGCCGGTCATTGCGGTATCGCTGCGCACCGTGCGCTCCGTCATCAGCGAAACCAGTGCCATGAACATGGCGACCCCGGCGCTCGGCCCATCTTTGGGGATGGCGCCGGCCGGCACGTGGACGTGGATGTCGCTCTTTTCGAAACGGCTCGGGTCGATGCCCAAGGAAGTCGCGCGGTTCTTCACGATCGACAATGCGGCCTGCGCGCTCTCGCGCATGACTTCGCCGAGCTGACCGGTGAGAATGAGCTTGCCCGAGCCGGGCACGCGCGTTGCCTCGATGAACAGGATGTCGCCGCCGACCGGCGTCCAAGCAAGCCCGGTGGCAACGCCGGGAACGCTGGTCCGCATCGCCGTTTCGCTTTCGAACTGCGGCGCGCCGAGAATCGCGGCAAGATCGCTTCGCGTGATGCGGATCGGGCCGCTTTGGCCTTCGGCAATGCGCACCGCGGCATTGCGTAACGCCTGGCCGATCTGGCGCTCCAAGCTGCGCACGCCAGCTTCGCGCGTGTAGTTCTGGATGATCTCGCGTAGCGCCTCGTCGTCGATTTCAACCTGCCCGGGTTTGAGCCCGTTCGCCTCCATCTGACGCCGGACCAGATAACGATGCGCGATCTCGAGCTTCTCGTCGGCGGTGTAGCCGGCGAGCGTGATGATCTCCATGCGGTCGCGCAGCGGGCCCGGAATGGTGTCGAGCATATTGGCCGTGGTGATGAAGACAACGCGGCTCAAATCGAACGGCACACCGAGATAGTTGTCGCGGAACGTGTTGTTCTGCTCCGGATCGAGCACTTCGAGCAAAGCTGCGCCGGGATCGCCCTGGATGCCGGCGCCAAGCTTGTCGATCTCGTCCAGCATCATGACGCAATTGCGCGAGCCGGCCTTGCGGATCGCCTGGATGATGTTGCCAGGGAGCGCGCCGATATAGGTGCGCCGGTGACCGCGGATTTCCGCCTCGTCGTGCACGCCGCCAAGGCTGACGCGGACGAACTTGCGCTCCATGGCGCGCGCAATCGATTGGCCGAGCGAGGTCTTGCCGACGCCGGGGGGCCCGACGAAGCACAGGATCGGAGCCTTGCCTTGCGGACTGAGTTTGCGCACCGCAAGAAACTCAATGATGCGCCGCTTGATCTTTTCGAGGTCGTAATGGTCCTCATCAAGGATACGGCGGGCCTGCGCGATGTCGATCGGTTTCTCCTCGGGCAGTTTCCACGGCAGCTCGATGAGCCAATCGAGATAGGTGCGCACCATGCCGTATTCGCCGGCCGCTTCCGGCATGCGCTGCAGCCGCCGCAATTCCTTGCGCGCCTGGTCTTCGACCTCCTTGGGCATGCCGGCATCGGTGATCGCCTTGTCGAGCTCGGCGATCTCGGCCGCCTTGCCCTCCTCGCCTTCACCGAGCTGGCGCTGGATCGCGGCCATCTGTTCGCGCAGCAGCACTTCGCGCTGGCGCTCGTCGAGCGCGGCCTTGGTTTGCCGTCCGATTTCCTGCGATAGGCGCAAAATCTCGATGCGATGGGCGAGCATGCGCGAGACCTTGTCCATCCGCGCCGCGATGTCGACCGTCTCCAGGATTTCCTGTTTTTCCTCAGGCTTGATGTCCATGTAGGCGGCGGCGAGATCGGCGAGCGCCGGCGGCGCCTCGATCGATTGGATCGCGGCGAGCAAATCGGCGGGTACTTGCGGCAGCAACTGAATAGCTTCTACCGCTTGTGCTTTGAGGTTGACAAAGCGCGCTTCGATTTCGGATGTGCGGGTCTCCGCTTCCGGAATCCGCAGCACGCGGGCAACCAAAAACGGCCAGCCGCTGAGATATTCGACGATTTGAAAGCGCTGCTCGCCCTGACACACCAGATGATGGGCGCCGTCCGGAGTCGTGATGTAACGCACGATATTGGCGAGCGTACCCATGCGATGCATGTCGATCGCGGTCGGATCTTCGACCTCGGCTGCACGCTGTAACAGGATGCCGACCTGGCGCTGATCGCGCACGGCTTGTTGCGCCGCGGCGACCGATTTTGGCCGGCCGAGCGTGATTGGCAACACCATTCCGGGAAACACCACGGTATTGCGCACCGGCACGACAATGAGCGCGTCGGGCGGCAAGGGTGGCGAGGGCGGCGCGCCGCCCACGGACGCGCTCTCCTTTGCGCTCAATTCTTGTTCAGCCACGATCTGTTCCAGCCTTTTGCAGAGTGACCACCAGGCAACCGGCCGCAGCCGCGCGGCGCACGCCGGCATAGCGGCCCGCCGGCAGCCGCAGGCGCCGGTAAAAGCGTCCCTGTGGTAGTTCGAGCCGGTGGATCGTCGCGGTGCGCAATTGCTCGGGCACGACACGCGTGCCAGCGATGACAAGATCGCCGTCCTCGATCAGGGCCTGTGCATCGTCCGGATCGACACCCGGCAAAGCGACCAGCGCCAAGACTTCAAATTCGGTTTCCAGAATATCGACCGGCGGTTCCCAGGCCGGCAGTTGCGCTTGTGCGGCGGCCGGTCGAAACAACTCACGATGCAGACGTTCGGCGCGCGCCAGCATTTCGCACGCTTCCGACCACATCCAATCGCGGGGCACATCGTGGGCCATGAAAACCCCTCCAGTGGGACCAATTTTATGTGTGGGGCCGGCGCGGGGAATTCAACCAGCGCATGATGTTGCAAGGAGGCAACCACCAAGCGACCGGCACGATATCCGAGGACCAGCGCTGGCAACGACGGCCGGCTATGGCAGATTTCTACGCCCTGGCAGCAACACGCGCGCCGCGCACGCCCGCGGCGAGCGCCCGCGCGAGATCGGTAACCGCCGTGACGCTTGCCGAGCTTGGCTTCGCGTCGGGACCGAGACTCTGGCGCACGGCTTCGACCAGCGCCGCGCCCATGACCACGCCATCGGCGCCAGCAGCGATCGCACGAGCATGGGCCGCGGTGCGGACGCCGAAGCCGACACAGACCGGAAGCGTCGTATGGCGTTTGATGCGGGCGACCGCCGCCGTCACTTTTTCAGCATCCGGCGCCGCAGCGCCGGTGATTCCGGTGATCGAGACGTAATAGACAAAGCCCGAAGTGTTGGTGAGCACCGTCGGCAAGCGCTTATCGTCGGTGGTCGGCGTCGCGAGGCGGATGAAATTGAGCCCGGCCTTCATAGCCGGCAGGCACAATTCAGAATCTTCCTCGGGCGGCAGGTCCACCACGATCAGGCCGTCGACGCCGGCGGCTTTGGCGTCGCCGAGAAAACGTTCGACGCCGTAGATGTAAATCGGGTTGTAATACCCCATCAACACCAGTGGTGTGGTGTCGTCGCCATTGCGGAAGTCACGCACGGCGGCGAACGTTATCTTCATATTTTGTCCGGCCTTAAGCGCGCGCAATCCGGCTGCCTGGATCGCGGGCCCGTCCGCCATCGGATCGGTGAACGGCATGCCGAGCTCGATGACGTCCGCCCCTGCTTTAGGCAGCGCTTTGAGGATCGCGACCGAAGTCGCATGATCCGGATCGCCGGCCATCGTGAAGGTGACCAGCGCGGCGCGGCCTTCCTTCTTCAGCTCGGCAAAGCGCCGGTCGATGCGGCCGGTCATCGCGCTTTGCTGCCAAGATGCCGCGACACGGTATCGAGGTCCTTGTCGCCGCGACCGGACAAATTGACCACCATCAAATGATCTTTGGGCTTGCGCGCTGCGAGCTCCAAGACTTTGGCGATTGCATGGGCCGGTTCAAGCGCCGGAATGATGCCTTCGAGCTTCGACAACAGCGCAAAAGCGTGCAGCGCCTCGTCATCGGTCGCCGACAGGAACGTGACGCGGCCGACGTCATGCAGCCACGAATGCTCCGGGCCGATGCCCGGATAATCGAGGCCGGCAGAAATCGAATGCGCCTCGTTGATCTGTCCGTCCTCGTTCATGAGCAGATAAGTGCGGTTGCCGTGCAGCACGCCGGGGCGGCCGCCGGCAATCGAAGCGGCATGCATGCCGGTCTTAAGCCCATGGCCCGCGGCCTCGACGCCATAAATTTCAATGTCATTGTCGTCGAGGAATGGGTGGAACAGGCCCATCGCGTTCGAGCCGCCGCCGATACATGCGATGAGCGAATCCGGCAGTCGGCCCTCCGCCGCCTGCATCTGCTCGCGCGTCTCGCGGCCGATGATCGACTGAAAATCCCGCACCATCATCGGATAGGGGTGCGGGCCGGCGATGGTGCCGATACAATAGAATGTCGACTCGACGTTAGTCACCCAATCGCGCAGCGCCTCGTTCATCGCATCCTTCAGCGTTTTCGCGCCGGATTCGACCGGTACGACTTTGGCGCCGAGCATGTTCATGCGGAAGACATTCGCTTTTTGCCGCTCGACATCGACCGCGCCCATATAGACGATGCATTCGAGTCCGAAGCGCGCGCATAGCGTTGCGGTGGCGACGCCGTGCATGCCGGCACCGGTCTCGGCAATGATGCGGTTTTTGCCCATGCGCCGCGCCAGCAGGATCTGGCCGAGCACATTGTTCACCTTGTGCGCGCCTGTGTGGTTAAGCTCCTCGCGTTTGAGATAAATCTTGGCGCCGTTGCAATGGCGCGTCAGGCGCTCGGCAAAGTAAAGCGGCGACGGCCTGCCGACGTAATGGGTCAGATAGCCATCCATCTCTTTCTTAAAGTTGGGATCGACCTTCGCCGCGGCGTAGGCTTTTTCCAGTTCAAGCACGAGCGGCATCAGGGTCTCGGCGACAAACCGCCCGCCATAGATGCCGAAATGGCCATGCTCGTCAGGACCAGTACGGAACGAATTGAGTTGCTGCACGGTCATAGCCAGATCTGCCTTAAGCCACCGGGTGAACGTGTTGTACTTCCGCGATCCGCGCCGCGCGCACGAACGCGCGTATTTTGTCCTGATCCTTCACTCCCGGAGCGCGCTCGACACCAGAAGACACATCGATCCCGGGTGCCCGCGTGACGCGCAGAGCCTCGCCGAGATTATCGGCATCAAGACCGCCCGACAGCATGAAAGGCACGCCAGGCTCCACATCTTGCAGAAGCTTCCAATCGAAGGTGTTGCCGAGCCCGCCTGGGCGGGTGGCCTCCCGCGGCGCGCGCGCGTCGAACAACAGCCGGTCCGCGACAGCGGCATAACGCGCGACACGATCCAGATCGCCTTTAGCTGCAATCGGCAGCGCTTTCATGACCGGCAAGCCGAATATCTGCCGCAGCGCCTCGACTCGGTCGGTCGATTCCACCCCATGCAATTGCAGCATGTCGGGTCGCAAGGCTTCGATCACCGCTGAGAGATACTCCTCCTGCGCATCGACCGTGAGCGCCACTTTTTGGGCACGGCCGCGAACCCGGCTGCCAAGCGCACGTGCGATTTCAAATCCGAGATGCCGCGGCGATGGCGGAAAAAACACGAATCCCACCATATCGGCGCCGGCATCGAGCGCGGCGTCGAGGGTCTCTGGCGTCGAGAGGCCGCAGATTTTTACGGTCAGCGACATATTGGTTTTGTTCGCCCGTTATTGTTCGCGCAGCCTCGACCGGCCAAATCCTTGTTGTTGAAGCTGCCGTTCTACATCGCCACGCCGGCTTTGTCTTGCAAGCCCGGCTGAACGCTTTAGCGGGGTGGCGGCCGCAATTGCAGCCGCTCCGACCCGGTCGGGCCCGCAGTGCCGCCAGGACCGGGAAAGCCGCCGCCGGTCTGTTTCAGTCCTTCAATCTCAATGTGCAAGTCCGAGATTTCGCGCTCCAGCCGGCGGGCCGTGCGGCGCCACCTTGCCTGTCGCAGCCAGGCGGCTATGCCGCCGATCAGGACGCCGACAACCAGGAGGACAATGACGAGCGCAAACAACGGCAGCGTCAGCGACGCCGCCGGATGTTCCGAGCTGAACGGGTCGAGAGATACTGTAACGATCTGCCGGTTCGCGACGGCGAAGGCGATGATAACAACGGCGAGCGGCACGAGAATGATTGCCGCGACGACCTTGCGGACTACGTTACCGGCCGATCGCGCAACCTCGGTCAACCTTCGCCCGGCCGGTTAAGGCGTTCGCGCATTTCCTTGCCGGTCTTAAAGAACGGCACGCATTTTTTATCGACCGCGACATGGGCGCCGGTACGGGGATTGCGGCCGGTGCGTGCCGGGCGCTGCTTCACCGAAAAGGCGCCGAAGCCGCGCAGCTCAACACGATCGCCGCGCGACATCGCCGCGACAATTTCCCCAAGAACAGCGTTGACGATGTTCTCGACGTCGCGCTGGTACAAATGGGGGTTCTGTGCGGAAATACGCTGAACCAGTTCCGATTTGATCATGGCTCGCCCCGCCGCTGATTAGAATCCCGAACCAAGCCGCCGATGGAAAGCCACGCTCAGTTCGCATCGGCAGGGTGCCAAAGGGCCAGTAGACCGTCAAGGTTGAAACGCTGCACCGCCGTGGCCGAGCTCCACTGTTCGAGATGCTCGGCGAGCGTGTTTAGCCCTGCCGCATCGAGAAGCGCGAGCACCGCGGCGTGGAGGAATCTCAGGTCGCTAAGCCGGCTGTGCAGGTCGTAGTCGCGCACCGGCAGGTTCGTGTCTATGTTCTTTTCCTTTCCGAGCCATGCCAGCGCCGTCCGCTCGTCGCCGAGCTCGTCGATCAATTTGAGATTGACGGCCTGATGCCCGGTGAAAACGCGCCCGTCGGCGGCAGTCTGCAATTGCGAGTCCGTTAGATGCCGCCGATCTTGCACAATCGCTTTGAACCAGGCGTAGGAATCCTGGATGATCGAATCCAAAGCCGCCCGCGCCTCCGGACTTGTCGGTTCGAAGCCGTCGGGCGCCGCCTTGAGCGGGGTAGATTTCACCGATTCCACTTTCACACCGATCTTACCGAGGAGATCGGCGAGATTGGGATACTGGAACAGCACGCCGATCGAGCCGAGCAGTGACGTTTGCTGTGCCACGATGTGATCGCCGGCGAGCGCGGCGATATAACCGCCTGAGGCAGCTAAGCTATCGACGACCACCACCAGCGGCTTTTTTTCCCGCAGGCGCGACAGCGCATTGAAGAGCTGCTCCGAACCGGCGGTCGTGCCGCCCGGACTATCGACATGAATGACGACCGCGCGAGCGAGCGTCGAGCGCGCCAGCCGATCAAGCTGCTCGGCACGATACTGGTCGCCTCGGATCAAGCCCGACACAGTCAATCGCGCGATGTAAGGGCGCACGCCGAACTGATAAGTGCGGTTGCCCGCCAGCGCGGCCACGCCGGCAATGCCGACCACGATCAGCGCAATGGTCGTCACGCGCCAGAAGCTGAGCTTCCGCCGCATGCGGCGGCGGTCGACGATGAGATCGGCATCAGGCGACATGGCTTCTATTCCTCGATACTTCCATTCCTCGATTTCGCTTTCCGACCCTACCGGTCAGGCGCGATCGGACCGCATCGCCATTAAATCCGCCGGCCGTCGCGCCTCGCATCGTCACTGTTGCGCTTCGTCCTTTTCGTCCTTTTCGTC
>CATPBC010000255.1 GCA_955652195.1 uncultured Xanthobacteraceae bacterium
AGCCGCCTGAAATCGCGGCGGCGCCGCCGAATAGCGTCGAGACCGCCGCCGCTAAGCCGGCCGAGCTTGCCGTGCGTGCGGACACGCCTGCGCTCTTGCAGCCGGTACAGTCAGACGTTCTGGCGCCGCAGGCGGCCGCCCCAGCGGTGAGCGCCGATCCGAAGGCCGAAAGCGCCGCTCATCCTGCTGATCCAGGCAAAGCCGGCGATGCGACTGCGCCGACGCCTCCTAGCCCAGCGGAGCTGGCGAAAGCCGCAGCAGCCAAGAAAACGCAGATCGCGATCTTCATCAGCCGTAAGCGGCAGCGGCTTTATGTGCGGCAAAATTTCGAGCCGCTGTTCGACGTGGCCGTTGCCATCGCCCAGCCGGAAGCGCCAGTCGGGACCCACGTATACACCGCGCTTGAATTTACCGGGCCCGACCGCACCACACTGCGCTGGAATGTTGTCTCGCTGCCTGGTGAGGCGCCCAAGCACGTGCGCTATGTCGAAGAGCGCGGCCGCTACGGTGCGCCCGGCGGCCGGCGGCGCCGCGAGGTTGTGGATGAGGGGGCGACTGATGCACCGCCGCCGCAAAGTCCGGCGCAAGTCCTGGCCCGCATCGATATTCCGCCCGACATCAGCGAAGCGATTTCCCAGATGATCGTGCCGGGCTCCTCGCTCGTCGTATCCGATCAGGGTCTCGGCGACGAAACCGGCGAGGGCACGGACTTCGTTGTCGTTACGCATTGAGCCGCGAAAGGCCCGCGAGGTGGGTTGAGCGCGGCCAAGCGCGCCGATAGGCTCGCGGGCCAGCCAGCGAATGCCGCCATCCGGCTACGCCGCGACGCGACGGAAACTTCAAGGAGGATCAAATTGGGTAAGCCCTTTACATTGACTGCCTCGGACAATTTCAAGCTTGGCGCCTATCGCGCCGATCCGACCGGAAAATCCAAAGGCGGCATCGTCGTCATTCAGGAAATCTTCGGCGTCAATCATCACATCCGCGCCGTCTGCGACCGGCTAGCCGGCGAAGGCTATGCGGCGCTGGCGCCTGCGGTGTTCGATCGCCAGCAGCCGAATTTCGAATCTGGCTACTCGCCCGATGAGATCGCTAATGCGCGCAAGTTTGTCGCCAATCCGGATTGGGGCGCGATGCTGCGCGACGTGCAGGCCGCGATCGACGAGTTGAAAAAGAGCGGTCGGGTCGCCATCATGGGCTTCTGCATGGGCGGCACGATCTCGTTCTTGGCGGCCTGCAAGCTCAACGGCCTATCCGCCGCTGTCTGCTATTACGGCGGACAAATCGCCAAGAACGCGGACGAAAAGCCGAGAGTGCCGACGCAAATGCATTTCGGCGAACAGGATGCTTCGATCCCGATGAGCGATGTTGAAATGATCAAGCAGAAGCGCGGCGGCGATTGCGAGATTTTCTGCTATCCCAACGCGCAGCACGGCTTTCACTGCGACGAGCGCGGCAGCTACAACGCCGAAGCCGCCAAACTCGCTTGGCAGCGCGCCACGGCGTTCTTGGCCAAGCACGTGAAGTGATCAGGGATCAGGGATCAGGGATCAGGGCTGATACCTGATTGCTGATTACTGATCCCTGATTTTATGCCGCGACGCCGGTACCGATTGGGCAGCTCACGCCAGTGCCGCCGAGGCCGCAATAGCCGTGCGGATTCTTGGCGAGATATTGCTGATGATAGTCCTCGGCGAAATAGAACGGCGGCGCGTCGCGGATTTCGGTCGTGATCGGTCCCATCCGCGCGGCCGCCAGCGCTTTGTGGTAGGCCGCTTTGGAGGCTTCCGCGGCGGCGCGCTGCTCCGGCGAAAACACATAAATGCCGGAACGGTATTGCGTGCCGACATCGTTACCCTGGCGCATGCCCTGGGTTGGATCGTGGCTTTCCCAGAAGGTCTTGAGCAGCCGCTCGTAGGAAATTTTCTTCGGGTCATAGACCACGAGCACGACTTCGTTGTGCCCGGTGCGGGCGGAGCAGACTTCTTCGTAGGTCGGGTTCGGCGTGAGACCGCCGGCATAGCCGACCGCCGTCACGTAAATGCCGTTGCCAAGCTCCCAGAATTTGCGCTCGGCGCCCCAGAAACAGCCAAGCCCGAACATCGCCATGGCGAGCCCGTCAGGGTAGGGGCCTTTCAGCGGCCGGCCATTGAGGAAGTGCTGCTGCGCGGTCGGGATCGGCGTCACGCGCCCCGGCAAGGCCTCTTCGGGCGCGGGCATTTCAAGCTTTTTGCGCAATGAAAACATGACGGCAGCTCCTGCTGGGCGACATGGAATGAAAGTTACACGGGGGATATAGGCTCTGACGGCCACGCGCGCACCGGACGCCGCGATCACCTTTTCAGGGATCAGGAATCAGGGATCAGGGATCAGGAATCAGGAATGCTCCATGCTTAGGCTTGATGCCTGATACCTGGTGCCCTGATCCCTGATTCCTGGCTTCCACCTGCCGCATTTGCCGCTTATTGTGCCGCCCGCCGCGGATTCGCGCATGATCCCGAAAAGTGGCCGCCGGTTTTCGGATAAGATCATGCGCAAACGAGGTTACTTTGGGAGGCTGCCACATGGTTCGCGTATCCGCTTTCGCCTGCGCTTTGCTGTGCACTCTGGTTCTTTCGCTCGGCTCGGCGTTAGCGCCGGCTATGGCGCAACAGGCGCCGGCTGGGCCGGCCGCGGCGCCGCAGCCGCCCTATGGGGCGCCGATCACGCTCGATCAGGCCAAGCGCGTGATGGCGGCGTCTGAGCTGGAGGCGGCGAAAAATTCCTGGATCGTCGCCATCACCATTCTCGACAGCGGCGGCAACATGGTGATGTTCCACAAGGCCGACAATACGCAGCTCTCGGGAATCAGCACCTCGGCCGGCAAGGCGCGCACCGCGCTCGAGTTCAAGCTGCCGAGCAAGGCGCTCGATGACGCCATCGCGGCCGGTGGCGCCGGCATGCGGCTCCTGGCGCTCAAGGACATCACCCCGCTGCAGGGCGGCCTGCTCATCCTGGTCGACGGCAAGATCGCCGGCGCCATCGGCGTCTCCGGCGCGCTCTCCGCGCAGGACGATCAGATCGCCAAAGCCGGCGCGGATGTTCTGGCGAAGGGGATGTAGCTAAATCACCAGCGAATTGTCACGCGACTCGACTTCAATCCGGCGCGCATCAGATGGTCGCGGCTTCCAATCGCCCGCTTGCTCTATTGCTTCTTGCCATACGGGTACGTGCCGGGTTTGGCTTGGCTGTGCATCCCGGCGAACGGCGAGGGGGCTTCGGTGCCGGCGCCCTTCTTCTTGTTCTTGTCTTGTTTGGGCTTTTTCTTTTCCCTGTTGCTTCGCATCTGACCCTTTGCCATGGCGACCTCCAGTTTCTCGATGGGTGATTCGTCAGTGAACGGCGAGCCTAACCTATCCGCCCTGCATAGCGATATCAGCCTACCCGCCGGACGAGCGGTTAGCGCCGTCGCGGCTTCCAGCCGCCGTGCATGCCGGCACGGCCCATGGTGGAGCGCGGGCCGGAGCGGGATTCATTTCGCTTCCCTGTCGCGCCTTCGGCGCTCCCCGCCTCTTGTTTCGCCGGCAGTGACTCGACCCCCGGTCCCATTTCATCGAGCGCCGGTTTGCGCGGGGGACTCTTTTG
>CATPBC010000256.1 GCA_955652195.1 uncultured Xanthobacteraceae bacterium
AGCCGCTTGATCTCGGTGCGGCGCTCCATTTCGGCGAAAGTTGTGCGCAACACCGCGGGCACATGAAAGACATGGGTGACGCCGTAGCCTTTGAGCATATCGGCGAGGCACTGCGCGCCGCTCATCTTGCGATTGTGTCCAAGCAGCATTCCGTCCCCCAGATTCCAAATTTTCTTTTGGCGGCAACGCGATCAAGGTGGTGCGGGATGGTGAAAACTTAAGCCTTCGGAAAGACGATGCATCGGTACTGTCGTGCACCGCTAAGATTAGTCGTCGAACACCGCCACCGCGCGGATCGGCGAGCCGGTGCCTTCGCGCCATTTCAGCGGCAGGCCGATGAATTGGAATTCGCCCTGCCCGAGCAGCGATTCCAAATTGCACAGGCTTTCCATATGGGTGATGTCGAGATCGAGGCAGGCTTTGTGAACGAGCGCGTTGACCTTACCTTCCGGCCCCGGCCGCATCGAGTCGATGCCAAAATGCACGATGCCTTGGCGGGCGAGCCATTCGGTCGCCGCGACATTGACGCCGGGATTGTCGGTTGCATAGGCGGGCGTCGGAAACGTGCGAGCGTGATGGCCGGTGCAAAGGAGCACCGTGCCCTTTTTCGGAATCGGCACGCCGGCTTTTTTCACCGCCGTTTCGAGCTCTACCGGGGTGATCTCGGCGCGGGGAGCGATATGGCGGAGATCGATGCAGATGCCGCGGACGATGCAGTTCTCCAGCGGATATTTGTCGATCGACGTGCCGGTCTTGCCGAAATGGCGCGGCGCGTCGATATGGGTGCCGCCGTGATCCGGCATGGAAAAAAACATCACGGCATTGCCGTGGACATTGCCGGAATCGACGAATGCCTCTTCGTGGGTTTTCCAGACGCCGTGGATGATCGGCGGCTGCCCCGGATAGGACGGCGTGCGGTGATAAAGCTCGCGGCTCAAATCGACGATGCGCATCATCCCCCCGTAATCCCTCGCAACGTGCGCGCGCCTTATTCCGGCTTGAAGTCCATCGCCACGCCGTTGATGCAGTAGCGCAAGTGGGTCGGCGGCGGGCCGTCTTCGAAAACGTGCCCGAGATGGCTACCGCAACGGCTGCAATGTACCTCGGTGCGGACCATGCCCCAGCTGCTGTCGGTCGAGCTCTCGACTGCGTCCGGCTCGGGATCGCTGAAGCTCGGCCAGCCGGTGCCGCTCTCGAACTTGGTTTTTGAAACGAACAGTTTTTGTCCGCAGCCGGCGCAGTAAAATGCCCCGGCGCGCTTTTCGTAATTGAGTGCGCAGCTGCCCGGCCGCTCGGTGCCATGCTCGCGCATGATGTGGTACTGCTCAGGCGTCAATATTTTGCGCCACTCCGCCTCGCTATGCGTGACGGGATAGGGTTTCGTCTCCAGGTTTCGGGTGGTCATGCCGGTGTGCCGTACTCGATTTTGACAGTCACAAACCTAATCCAAGCCTAATCCAAGCCTAATCTATGTACGGCAATGCGCAATCCCACCTCCCCCGGTCATAATCGCATCGCGCTTGCGGCAGTCGCCGGCGAACTCGGCGTGATGTTTGTCGGTGCGATTTTGCCGACACCGCTCTATCCGCTTTACCGGGAGGCCTTTGGATTCTCGGCTGTCACGCTGACGCTGATCTACGCGACCTATGTCCTCGGCAATCTTACGGCGTTGCTGTTCTTCGGCCGTCTCGCCGATCAGATCGGGCGGCGCGCCGCGAGCCTGCCGGCCATTGCCATCGGCATCGCCAGCGCGGCGGTGTTTGCCGCGGCCGAGAACACGGCATGGCTGTTCGCAGCACGCGGCTTGAGCGGATTTTCCACGGGCCTGGCGAGCGGCGCAGCCACCGCCTGGATTGCCGAACTTTATGCCGGCCGCGCCAACGGCGGCGGCGCCCGCATCGCCTCGGCGGCAAATTTCTTCGGTTGCGCCACGGGGCCGCTGCTGGGCGGCTTGTTCGCCCAATTCGCCTTTGCCCCGCTGCGGCTTTGCTATTTCGCCTATCTGGTTCTGCTCTGCGGCGCCGCCGGCGCGATATTCGTGCCGCGCGAGACTGTGGCGAAGCGAAAGCCTCTCGGCGACGTGTCGCTTCGCCCACGCATTGGCGTGCCGCGGCGCATCCGGCTGCAATTCGTGTCCCCAGCCGTGACCGGCTTTGCCACTTTCTCGCTGATCGGCTTCTACTCGGCGTTGATCCCAAGCCTGCTTGGCGAAAGCCTGCATCAATCTGGTCCGCTCGTCGCCGGCGGCATCGTGTGCGAACTGTTTCTGGTTGCCGCGGTAGTTATCCTGACCAGCAGCAAGCTTGGTAGCCAAGCGGCTACGCTAACCGCCTTGCTGCTCTTGGTCCCAAGCGTTTGGATTGTAGTAGGAGCGGAACTCGCCCGCTCGCTGGCACTGCTTGTTTTCGCAGCGGCGCTGGGTGGACTTGCCGGCGGGCTTGGTTATCGCGGCAGCCTCGAAGCGATCAACCGGATCGCACCAGCCGACCGGCGCAGCGAAGTCGTTTCGAGTTACATGGTTGCGCTGTTTGCCGGCAACTCGGTGCCGGTGATCGGCGTCGGATTAGTCTCCGCCGCGACCACCCCACTCACCGCGCATGTGATCTTCGCCGCGGTGCTCACCGCGCTAGCGGGCATCGCCATGCTGACCGGAATCAAATTCGCGCCGAGCAAGTAGCCGAACTTGCGAGTTGGCGATCATTTGTGTGCGCCAAGCTTGCGCGACACGCACGCATCGTAAGCGCCACCTTGATTGGTGCCACCGCATTGGCGATTGCGATTCATCCCGGTACCCGCTCCCGCAATATGTCCGCGGCGATCCGGTGTGCCTCGTTTGCAGCGGGAATCCCGCAATACAGCGCCAGGAGGAGAAGCACCTCCTGGATTTGCTCGGCATTGCAGCCGTTTTTCAAGGCGCCCCGGATGTGAACGCCCAATTCCTTCTCGTATCCCGAGGCCGCCATCATCGCGATCATGACCAGCGACTTGGTCGCCGCCGGCAATGCCGATCGGCTCCAGACATCGCCATAGGCGTAGGCATTGATGATGTACTGCAGCGGCTTGCCGAACTCGCCAAAAGCGCTCATCCGCTTTTCCACCGCTTCGCGGCCGAACATGTCGATGCGCAGCTTGAGGCCGCGGGCGTGAAGATCTTCCTCGTTCATCGTGTGCCCTCTCCTGCGGGACGGCCATCGACTGCCAATTCTCCGGTTGCCGATCGCCCGATTGCTGACAGTTCCGGCTGACGTATACAATCGACCATGACATATTTTACGCCGCTTTCGTTCGGAAACCGCGCATGATCGACGCGGCGATCGTCGGTCTCGGACGATGGGGCAAATCGATCGTCGAGGCGGCGCAAGGCAAGAGCAGGCGACTGCATTTTATCCGCGGCGTGAGCAAGGAGCCCGAACTGGTCCGCGACTTTGCGCAGCGGCACGGCTTTGATCTATCGACCGAGTTCGCCGATATCATCGCCGATCCATGCGTGCGGGCCGTTGTCCTGGCGACGCCGCATTCCCTGCATGTCGAGCAAATCGTTGCCGCGGCAGCGGCCGGCAAGGCGATCTGGTGCGAGAAGCCCCTGGCACTCACGCGGGCGGACGCCGCGCGGGCGATCGCCGCTGTCACTAAGGCCGGTGTGGCGTTCGGGCTCGGCAACAACAAGCGCTGCTTCGCCTCGATGCGCGAACTCAAACAGATCGTCGCCGCAGGCGTTCTCGGTGAGGTCCTGCACATCGAAGGGCATTTCAGCAACGAGCATTCTACGCGTGTCGCGGGCGGCTGGCGCGACGATCCGCGCGAAGCGCCGGGCGGCGGCATGACCGGTGCCGGGCTGCACCTCATTGATGCTTTCGTCAACCTCGCTGGGCCGATCGCCGAAGTGCATGCCAAGGTTTTTTCGCAAAAGCTGCCGCCCGACCCGCGCGACGCCGCCGCCGTCCTAGTGCGGTTCGAAAGCGGAGCGACCGGCCTCCTCGCCACCGTGCGCGCCGCGCCGATGTTCTGGCGTGTGCACGTGTTCGGCAGCAAAGGTGCGGCCGAAGCCCGCGGCGAAACGGCACTCACTATTGCAATCGTCGGTCGGGAGCTGGAAACGCGGACATTCCCGCAGGTCGACTCGCTTGCCATGCTGCTGGAGGCTTTTGCCGAGAGCGCCGAGACGGGCACGACCTTTCCGGTCTCTACCACCGAGATGCTCGATGTGGTGGGAGCATTCGAGGCAGTCATTCGTTCCTTGACAGAAGGCATGCCAATGCCGGTGCGGGGTTAGGGCCAATCGTCGCAAATCGAGCCTTGCTCGATGTAAGCGCTCCGTGGACCTGGACTACTGCTGCGCAAGGCCGGCGGCTTCACGCACGGCGTTCCATTTCTTGTACTCTTGTTTCATGAAAACGCCGAACGCTGCAGGCGTGGAGCCGTTGACAACGACCCCAACAGCGACCAGGCGCTGCCGTGTTTTGTCATCGGCAATGATATCCATGAGCGTCTCGTTCAACCTTGCGACGACCGAAGCCGGCATGCCCGCCGGACCGAACACCCCGTACCAAGTTGTCACGTCGTAGCCGGGAAGGACGCCGGACTCGCTCGCGGCCGGCACGTTCGGGACCGCGGGAAACCGGTCCTTGCCGGTGACCGCGAGCGCCTTCATTGCGCCAGACTGGACCTGGCCCAACAGCGCGGAAACGGTATCGAACATCACGTCGGCATGATGGCCCAAGACGGCGTTGATGGCTTCGGGCGAGCTGCGAAACGGAACATGGAGGAGATTCACCCCGGCGGCTTGTTTGAACAATTCACCGGCAAAATGTTGGGTGGCTGCAAAACCGGGGCTGGCAAATACGATCTTTCCTGGATCGGCCTTTGCGGCGGCGATCAGTTCTTTGACATTGTTCGCTGGAAAATCCGGACGCGTCGCGATCATAAGACTCGCGCTCGCGATCTGCGCCACCGGCGTCAGAGCTGCGGTATCGTAAGGCATGTCCTTACGCGTGACAGCGGCGATGATCTGACCGGCCGTCATGATGCCGAGCGTGTAGCCGTCCGGCGCTGCGTTCGCTACCAGCTCGTTGCCGAGAATACCGCCAGCGCCCGGCTTGTTTTCCACGATGACCGGCTTGCCGAGTCGCTCTTGCATCGCGTCTGCGAGAATACGGCCGATAATATCGGCGCCGCCGCCGGGCCCGAACGCGACGATGATATGAATGGGTTGCTGCGGCCATTGCTGCGCCAGGCCGGCGCGCGCGCTCGCGATGAGACAGCAGGCCGCTGCCAATGCCAGCATCAGCTTTTTCATGTTGTCCTCCCCAGCGGATGATGGGTCTCGCTTTTGCGAAACCCGTCTTATGAATTTATTTGATCGCCAGCGGATTGGTCGGCGAGCCGACCGCACCCGTAATCGGGATCGCCGGCGCAACGAACATGAATTCGTAGACGCCATCGGTGGCGCAATCCTCGGCCAGGTCTTTTACGTAAAAAATCTCGCCCATGGTCATGCCCATGATCGGGATGGTGATCCAGTGCCAGGGCTGGTTGATGCCGCCCTCGGTATTGTTCGGCCGCACCTCGCAGCCCCAGGTGTCGCTGGCGAGCGCGGCAAGCTGCGTGCGCGCGACGAATTCCAGCGTCTCGAAGGCGAAGCCTGGCGCGTCGCCGCCGGGATAGCCGTCCCAGCTCCCGGCTTTGAGGCAGCGCTCCATCTGGCCGGTGCGCACGATGATGTAATCGCCGCGCTTGAACTCGACATTCTGTTTCTTGGCCGTGCGATCGAGATCGTCGCAGCTGATGCCGTAGCCATCGTCGAGGCAGTCTTTGCCCAGCGCGCGGGCGACGTCGAGAAACACGCCGCGGCCGACCATCTTGTCCTTGGTATTTTCGATGCCGCATTTCGCCGCGCCGAACGACGAGACCTCGCGGCAATCGTAGCCGTTCCACATGTTGTTCTCATAGAAGACATGGCCGAGGCCGTCCCATTGCGTGCCGCATTGCAGCGGGATCACCACCATGTCGTCGGCGGCACGAATGCCGCGCTTGTCGAGCACGCCAGCATAAGCATCGGTCCCGGTGCGCAACATGGTGTGCAGCGGATTGATGCGGCCGAGCGCCGGATAACTGGTCTTGCCGCCCTGCGGTCCGTTATTGTCGAAATTGAGCGCCAGCGAAATCACCTTGCCCTTTTTGACCAGCCGCGCCGCGGCAACGATATCCTCCGGCTGCGTGTAGTTGAGCGTGCCGATCTCGTCGTCGGCTCCCCATTTGCCCCAATTCTTGTACTTCTCCGCGGCTTGGCGGAGATCGTCTCGCGTCACCTTGCGACCGGCCATTTTGCGTTCCCTGCCCTTTTGCTGGTGCGGCGGATGAGAAGATTGCGGCGCGCCGCTCGCCCGAAAGATGGAGCGATGATAGCATTCTCGTGCAGCAAGGGAGGATGGCATGCGAACGGTCGCGTCGGCTCGTCTTTTCGCGTTTTGCGCAAGCCTGGTGGTCGCCGGATTTTTCGCGGCAATGTTCGCCGCACCTGGCCGCGCTGCCGACAGCTATCCGGATCACAAAGTCCGCGTCATTGTGCCGTTCGCTGCCGGCGGGCCGACCGACGTGATCGGGCGCATGGTGGCTGAGCGCTTGTCCGACGCCTGGGGGCAGCAGCTCTATGTCGAGAACATGCCGGGCGCCGGCGGCAATCTCGGCGTCGAGGCTGCCGGCCGCGCCGCGCCGGACGGCTATACCATCGTCGTCGTCTCGACCGGCTTCATCATCAATCCGAGCATGTACAGCAAGATCGGTTATGACCCGGTCAAGGATTTCACGCCGATTTCGCTGGTCGCCGCGTCGCCCAATGTCGTCACGGTGCATCCTTCGGTATCGGCAAAAGATTTGAAAGAGCTGATTGCACTGATCAAGGCCAATCCGGGTAAATACAGCTACGCGCAGCCGGCCACCGGCTCGACGCCGCATCTCGCCGGTGAATTGTTCAAACAGACTTACAATCTCGATCTCGTGACGGTGCCGTTCAATGGCGCGCCGCTCGCCGTCAATTCCACGCTCGGCAATCACACGCCGATCGCGTTCACCGCCTTGCCGCCGGCGATGGGCAACGTCAAGGACGGCAGCCTGCGCGGCATCGCTATACTGGCAAAACAACGCTTGACCGCACTACCCGACCTGCCGACCAATATCGAAGAGGGCGTGCCCGGGCTTGAAAGCGATACGCTGACCGGAATCCTGGCCCCGGCTGGCACGCCGAAAGCGATCATCGACAAATGGAACGCGGCGATCGTCAAAATGGCCGCCGATCCCGAGACGCGAAAGAAGCTCGACACGCTTGGCTTCGTGCCGGTGGCTAACAGCCCGGACCAGTTCGCCGAGCGCATCAAGTTGGAAATGGCGCGTTGGGACAAAGTGGTGAAAGCCGCCGGCATCCACGTCGATTGATCTTCCCAGAACGCGATTGCACACATGCGCATTGCCGATATCGGCGAGACCAGCGTTCCGCTGAACTCCTCGCTCGCCAATTCGAGCATCGATTTTTCCGAAATGACAACCTCGGTGGTCGCGGTGATTACCGACGTCAAACGCGACGGCGAAACGGTCTGCGGCTTCGCTTTCAACTCGACCGGACGCTATGCCTGCGGCGCGCAGATGCGCGCTAGGTTCATCCCGCGCATCCTCAACGCCGAGCCGCGCTCCCTCCTCAACGACGCGGGCGACAATTTCGCGCCGGAAAAAATCCTCGCGGTCATGATGCGCAATGAGAAGTCCGGCGGGCACAGCGAACGCTCGATCGGTATTGGCACGATCGAGGTCGCGGTGTGGGATGCGGTCGCCAAGATTGCCGGCAAGCCGCTGCATCGCTTGCTCGCCGAGCGCTACAACGGCGGCAAGGCGGCGGACAAGGTGTTCTGTTACGTCGGCGGCGGCTGGTATGCGCCCGGCAAGACGATCGAGCACCTCCAGGATGAGATGCGGGCGCATCTCGACGCCGGCTATACGATGGTGAAGATGAAAGTCGGCGGCATGCCGCTTGCCGACGATCTAAAACGGGTCGAGGCGGTAAAATCGATCCTGCCGCGCGGTGGCAAGCTCGCGGTCGACGCCAACTCGAAATTCGGCCGGGACGAAGCGCTGGCTTATGCGCGCGGCCTCGCACCGTTCGGGCTGCGCTGGTTCGAAGAGCCATGCGATCCGCTCGATTTCGCGCTCTTGGCCGAAATCGCCGCAGCCTACGAACCGCCGCTGTCGACCGGAGAGAATCTGTTTTCCACCCAGGACGTTGAAAACCTGGTCCGCTTCGGCGGACTCAAACCGCAGCGCCGTGACGTTATTCAGGTCGACCCGCCGCAAGCCTATGGCATCGTGCAATATGCCCGCACGCTCGACATGCTGGCGCGGCATCAATGGCCGCGCGGCCTGATGTTCCCACATGGCGGCAACCAGATGTCGCTCGCCATCGCCGCCGGCTTCGGCCTTGGCGGCGCCGAGTCCTATCCCGGTGTGTTTGGCGACTTCGGCGGCTTTGCCGATGATGCGCAGCTCAAGGACGGCTACATCAAGCTTTCCGATCGGCCGGGCATCGGTTTTGAAGGCCAATCGCGGCTCTATCGCATCATGCGCGAGCTCGCGGCGTAAAACACGCGAGGCATCGACGCGCTACTCCCCCGTCAGTCCCTTGTCGCGGATGACCGCGCGCCAGCGCGCGATCTCATGGCGCAAATAAGCTTCGAATTGCTGCGGCGAGCTCGGCGCCGGCGTGGTCCCGGATTCGCGCAGTTGCGCCCGCAGATCGGGCTCTCTGAGCGCGGTGACCATGGCCGCGTTGAACTTTGCGATGACCGGCGCTGACGTGCCGGCCGGCGCCAGCACGCCGGCCCAATTATCGCAGACCACTCCCGGAAATCCTTGCTCGACAAAAGTAGCAACGTCCGGGAAAATGTCGAAACGTTGCTTTGACGCCGTGGCGAGCGCCTTGAGTTTTCCGGCGCGCACTTGTCCCATCACGGTCGGAATATCGCCGACCAAGCCGTCGAGCCGCCCGCCAAGAACGTCGGTGATCGCTTGCGCCGCGCCGCGGTAAGGCACCGACTGCAATTGAATGCCGGCATCGGCCTCGAATAATTGCAGAGCAAGATCGGACATGGCGCCGCGTCCGGTGATGCCGATGGTAATGGCGCCGGGTTTCTTACGCGCCAGCTCAGCAAGCTCGCGCGCCGAATTAATCTTCAGGCCGGCATTGACCACCAGCACCGGCGAGTTGATCGCCGCCTCGCCGACCGCGGCAAAATCTTTGATCGGGTCGTAATTCAGATCGGGATGAAAGGCCGGGCTCAGCGCAATGGCGCCGGCGGTTGTGAAGAACAGCGTGTAGCCGTCGGGCTCGGACTGCGCCACGTATTGCGCGGCCACGGCGC
>CATPBC010000257.1 GCA_955652195.1 uncultured Xanthobacteraceae bacterium
CAACAACAGCTCGGCCGCATCGTCGATGCGCGCTATGTCGGGATGATGAATGCGATGCTGCACGAGACGCTGGTGAGCGGCACCGCGCGCGGCGCCAATCTCCCGGGCTGGCAGGCCGCCGGCAAGACCGGCACCAGCCAGGATTTCCGCGACGCCTGGTTCATCGGCTACACCTCGCGCCTGGTCGCCGGTATCTGGCTCGGCAACGACGACAACAGCCCGACCAAACGCGCGGTCGGCGGCGGAGTGCCGGTCGAAATCTGGAGCCGCTTCATGCGCACCGCACTTGCCGGCACCGCGCCCACGGCGCTGCCCGGGGTTGTGCCCGGATTTGCCGAGCCGGGAGGCTGGTTCAATCCGCCGCCGGCTTTTACGCCGCCCGCGCCTGCCGATGCTCAGTCCGACTCGCGGCGCGACAACAGCGGCGGGCTCGATTCCTGGCTGCTCGATAAATTATTCGGCAGGCGTTGAACGCAGCGCGCGGTTGCGCGCCATTCACTTTTTGCGCCGATAAAATCCGGTGAAGGTCACCAGCACGCCGCCGCAATGGGTGTTGTCTTCGACCACCAATAGCGCCGCGATGCGCTGCATGCGAACGAGGCAATTACCAGCCTCGGCGCTAGCCCGGTTAAACGGAACGCTGCCGTCGTCGGCGAATTGGAGCACGCCATGCGCCGGCTTGGCCTCGGCGCCGATCACGCCGGAGTGCACATTCTGGGCGGCCGGATAGACCGCCTCGCCGCGTATCCGCAAATTTCCGCGCCGGCCCTTGCTGATGCTGATTTCGCCGCCGGCATGAATCCAGCGGCCGATCCAATCGGCGGGCGCCGGAGCCGATGCCGGCATTATCGGCGTCATGGTCGCCGATGGCAGCCAACCCACCGTCCACCGTTGCGCACGATCGGCCGCGGATTGATACGACACGCAGCTATAGGCGCGGTGGGTTTTGCCAACCAAAACGAGGTCGCCCGGAATGAGGTAGCTCGGCGCCAAGCAAGCCTCGCGGTCTGCCGGGCAGGCCGAATCGTCCGCCGCGCTCTTGATGAAATGGACTTGCGGCCGGTCGGCAATGACCTTGGCGATCGTAATCGGGTGCTGCACCTCGAAGCCGATGCCGAGACACTCGCCGGGGCCTTCCTCGGCCGCCGCGCGGCACGAGACCGACAGCACCAAGAACGCGGCCACGATGAAAAATTTGCGCAAAAATACCACGCGATCAGATCGCATGACGCAGATCGTGATTCTTCAGCGGCAGCGAGCGGACGCGTTTGCCGGTCGCGGCAAAGATCGCATTGCATAAAGCGGGCGTCAGCGGCGGCACCGGTGGTTCGCCGACGCCGCCCCAGAAGCCGCCGCTCGGCACGATGACGGTTTCGACTTGCGGTGCATCGGCCAGGCGCAGCATTTCGTAGGAATCGAAATTTGCTTGCTCGGCGGCGCCGTCCTTCACCGTAATTTCGCCGTACAGCGCCGCGGTAAGCGCATAAACGATCGCGCCTTGCACCTGCATTTCGACCGACAGCGGGTTGACCACATGGCCGGGGTCGATCGCCGCCACGACGCGGGGCACGCGCACCTCGCCCTTTTCCACCGAGACTTCGACCACCTGGGCGCAATAGCTGCCGCAGGCTTCGTTGACGGCAATGCCGCGAAATACGCCGGCCGGCGGCGGTGAACCCCAATCTGATCTCTTCGCCGCGGCATCGAGCACTGCGAGATTTCTCGGACTATTGGCCAGGAGTTTGCGCCGATAGAGATAGGGATCGCTGCCGGCGGCATGGGCCATTTCGTCGATGAAGCACTCTTTATAGAAGGCGTTCTGGGTGTAATTGATGGCGCGCCACACGCCGAGCGGCACCGGCGTCGGCCGCACCACATAATCGACCCGGTAATTCGGAATAGCGTAAGGCATTTCCTCGGCGAGGCCGGAGACGAAGGTTCGGTCGACGATATTGGTGCCAAAGCCGGACACCAGCGCCGCCACAAAGGACGGTCCGGCAAGTCTGATCGTCAACGCGACCGGCATGCCCTCTTCGTCGAGCCCGGCGACAAGCCGCGCCATGCCGAACGGCCGATAGAGATCATGCGCGATATCCTGTTCGCGCGACCAGACGAGCTTGACAGGCTCGCGAAATTCTTTGGCGATGGTGACAGCCTGGCGAACATATTCCTGGATCGGCGCGCGGCGGCCGAAACCGCCGCCAAGCATCGTGCGGTGTACCCTTACCTTGGCGTGCGGCACGCCGGCGGCATAGGCGGCGGTGGCAAGCGCCGTCGCCGGATCCTGGGTCGGCACCCAGATGTCGACGCCGTCGTCGCGGACATGCGCGGTACAGGTCTGCGGCTCCATCGTGGCATGCGCGAGAAACGGCACCGCGTAATCGGCTTCGATGCGCCGTGCGGCGCTCAATAGCGCCGCCGCCGCGTCGCCATCGGCACGACCGAGACGCGGCTCATCCGCGGCAAGCCCGCGGCGCACGAATTCGGCGATCGCGGCCGACGAAAGCTCGCCGTTGCCGCCATCGTCCCAGGTGACGCGCAGCGCATCGGCGGCGCATTTTGCGCGCCACCACGAATCGGCAACCACTGCGACCGCGTCCGGCATGCGCACCACGCCGCGCACGCCGCGCATTGCCGCAATCGAAGTTTCGTCGACGGATTTCAGCGCGCCGCCAAATATCGGGCAATGCACGATGGCGGCATGGAGCATGCCCGGGAGCTGCACATCGGTGGCGTAGACCGGCTTGGCCGTGACTTTGTCCAAGACGTCGAGCCGCTTTTGCGGCGTGCCGGCGAGTTTCCACTGCGCCGGCGGCTTGAGCGCGACCTCCGCCGGCGGCTCGATCTTGGCCGCAGCCGCAGCGATTGCGGCGTAAGCGACGGTGCGGCCGCTCGGACGATGGGTGATGATGCTGTCGGCGGCGACGCATTGCGCCGGTGGCACGCGCCATTGCGCCGCGGCGGCCGCGATTAACATTTCCCGTGCGGTCGCGCCGGCGCGCCGCAGATATTCCTGCGACGATGCGATGGAGCGGCTCGCGCCGGTCGAGGTGTCGCCCCAGATTCGGTTTTTCATGAGATTGAGGCGCGGCGAGACGAAGTCGGTGCGGACCTTGCTCCAGTCGCACGCCAGCTCTTCGGCGACCAGCATGGCCAGACCGGTCATCGCGCCCTGCCCCATTTCGGAGCGCGCGACGCGGATCGTCACCGTGTCATCGGGTGCAATCGCGATCCAGCAGTTGATTTCGGGCGCGCCATCGGCGGCGCGCGCCGGCGCATCGGCGAACGGAATGGCAAAGCCCAGCGTCAGGCCTCCGGCCGCCGCGCTGGCGCCGGCAAGCAATGACCGGCGATCGAGATCGCCGCCGGGTGTCATGAAACTCCCCCGCTCGCAATATCCGCCCAGGCCGAATCGGGGCTGCCGGGGCTGTGGATACTGCAACGATTTCCTTCAGCCCGATTTCCTTCAGCCAATGCTAATTTAGCCGATCCGCGGCGTGGATCAAAATTGAGGGAATCGATCATGACCAAGCAAGAGTTGACGCTAGAAGCGCGCATCCGCGCCATCGAAGATCGGCTCGAAATCTATAATCTGATCGCCCGCCACCCGCCGAGCGCCGATACCGGCGCCGGGCACTATGCCGAGGCGGTCTTTACCGAAGATGCCGTGTTCGACCGCGGTTCGGACCTCTCCGGCGCGGTTGGCAACAAGGCCATTGGCGCCCATCTGCAGAGCCCCGGCCATCAAGCCGCCATCGCCGGCGGACTGGCGCATCTTGCTTCGCTGCCGCACATAACGATTAACGGCGATACCGCGGTAGTCGTTTCCTATTTGCAAATCCTCACCCCGAATAAAACCGGGGACGCGGTCGAGGTTCCCAATCACGGCGCCTCGCGCGGCTATCACATCCATCGCGTGGTCACCAACCGCTGGGACCTCCTACGAACCCCGTCCGGCTGGAAGATCAAACGCCGAACGCTGCGACTGGTAGACGGCTCGGAGCCGGCGCGCGACATCCTGCGCAGCGCGCTGCCGGCAGCCTGAGAGGACTAGGGCGAGTACTCATAAATCGAGGTCGATGAGCAACGGTTGGTCAATGTCCGTTTTACCCCCGAAAGCGGACTCTAGACTGCAATCGCAGAACGTCCGCTAAGGGCCGATTGTGTTGCAAAAGTCGCTAAACGCTGAGTGTTGATTTTTTCGGCTGAAACCTAAACAAGCGAGAACTGCCAATAAAGGTGACTCGAGACCAATTACCGAAGTCACTGGTGAGTTCAGCGCGAGATCATGTGACCCCCCACATCCTTACATGAAAAACGCGCCTATGGCTCAGAAAATTTGTGATCAAGGACGCAAAACGACTTTTACAACACAATCGGCACAAAGCGGACATCCCAGTCATGCTGCCGAATGTCCGCTTCTCTAATCGGCCGTTTGGGGTCAAGCACTTTCAGACTATCCGCCGCTGCGGTGTCGATGTCACTCACGGGCTCGTGCTTCTCTTCGGAA
>CATPBC010000258.1 GCA_955652195.1 uncultured Xanthobacteraceae bacterium
ACATAGGCATATCTCCGCTGTGTCAGATTGAGCACGCAGGAAACATTGCCGGGGGCGGCATAAGATGCGGTGCCGTCGAACGGCACGACCAGCGCCACGGGCACGCCCTGAAGATTCAATTGCGCCGCCATCGTCATGACCGCGTCGGCACCGAGTGAATGGCCAACGAGAATATAAGGGCCGTGGTCGCCGCCGCGGTATTTCTGCACAATTGTCTGCACCACCGTTTCGGCAACCGAATGGTTATAAACGGCTGCTTCGATGCCGTTGCGGGCCACCTGGGTGGCAAGCTGGTCCATGCCAAGAGAGAAAATATTCATCAGGCCGCGCATCAGATAGACATGCGGGCGGGAGGGGTCTTGGGGGGCGATCTTTGCGCCCTGCGCAATTGCCGGTAGGGCAATGCCCAGCCCCGCAATCACCGCGGCGCCGGCCGCAAGGCGGCGCAGCTTGGATGCCGTCCGCTGAAGCTGAATACCGCGCGCCAGTCTGCCGATCGCAAGTCCGTCGATCTTCAATGAGGCCGACATCGCACTCTCCACGCGACTCCCCGCACCGGTTTGGCGGGAACTATGGCGACATACGGTAAATACTTTGTTGTGGCGGCACCTGTGTTTCAGCCGGCGGCCGCTTTGCGGTTCGCCAGTTGCAGAACGATCGGCCGTGTCGCCGCTTGGAGCGGCGCGCGGCGAACGTCGGCAAGGGTATGAAGGAAATCGGAGAACCAGTTTTGCACGGACGACGCTTTGAGCTTGCGCACCATGGCCTGCCAGCGTTCGCGGCGCTCTTCGATGCTCATGTGGAGCGCCACGGCGAGCTGCCGCGCCATGCCGTCGATGTCGTGTGGATTGATCAGGACCGCCGTATCAAGCTCTCGCGCCGCGCCGGCAAAGGACGACAGGACCAGCACGCCCGGGTCGAGCGGATTCTGCGCCGCGACATATTCCTTGGCCACCAAGTTCATGCCGTCATGCAGCGGCGTGACCAGACCGACGCTCGCCACGCGATAGAAACCGGCGAGCGTCAGCTGCGAAAATCCCTTGTTAAGATACCTGATCGGCATCCAGTCCACTTCGCCATGCCGGCCGTTGACCTCGCCGACCAGAGCGGCCAACTCGGCCTTGAGCTCACGATAGGCTTTGATGTTGCCGCGGGATGGAACGGCGACCTGCAACAATGAAACCGCCCGCTTGAAGCCCGGCTCGAGCTCAAGCATGCGATCGAAGGCACGCACCCTGTTGGCGAGCCCTTTCGAATAATCCAGGCGATCGACTCCGAGCACGAGCTTGGCGCCGCGCAGGCTTTCCCTCAAACGCGTGACTTCGAGACGGCCCATCGCCTTGGTCGCGCGCGCGGCAAATTCGTCGACATCGATCCCGATCGGGAAAGTCGCGAGCTGGGTCAATCCCCAATCCGAGGCGACGGTGCCGTCGACGACGTTGAAGCCGAGTTCGGCCTGCAAGTAGTCCTCGAAATTCTGCCGATCCTCCACGGTTTGGAAACCGATGAGGTCGTAAGCGAGCATCGCCTGCACGATTTCGGCGTGATGCGGCACGGCGGTCACGGTGCGGCGGTCTGCCCATGGCGTGTGCAGGAAAAAGCCAAGCGGACGTTCGATGCCGAGCTGGCGCAGCTCCGCGCCCAGCGTCAGAAAATGGTAGTCCTGGATCCAAAACAGCGTCTCGGGCGTGTTGAAACGCAATAGCGCTCGCGCCATGAATGCGTTGACCTCGCGATAAGAGGTGTAATCGTCGGCGCTGACATGGATAAGGTCGGCGCGTGAATGCAGCGCCGGCCACAACGCGGAGTTGGCAAAACCCTCATAATAGCCGGGGTAGTGCTTGGCCGGCATGTCGACAGTCGCCAGCGCGCCGGTGCCAAGCGCCTCTATTCGCGCGAACGATCCGCGCGCCTGCGAGGCGTCGCTGCCGTTCTGCCCGCTCGAGCCAACCCAGATCGCGCCGGAATCCCTCACCATCGGCAGAAGAGCCGCAGCCAAACCGCCTGCCAACGGCTCATCAGGTTTTGCCCGCGCGACGCGGTTCGACACCACCACAACGCTCACGGGGACACCTCCAGGTGGTCCTTCAACCCGGATGGCAGAATTTTGTTCCCGATTTGTGATGCGCCGCACCCAAGCTGGTCAAATTCCGTCCGTTATTGGCGGAATCGCCGCAGCATTCGAAAAACCGCAGCAGTCTGGCGCGCTAGCGCGGCGAAGCCTCAGCATAGGCGATGGTCGAGAGCAAACTCACCTCCGCACGCCGCGAATCCAGCCGCGTGTGCTGCACCACGATCGGCGCGTCGGATTCGAACACCGAGGAGTACGGCGTATCGCGCGGGATCGGTGCCGGCCGATCGAGATCGTTGAAGCGCAGGTGCAGCGTGCGGCGCGGCTCGACGGTGACCAGATAAGGGCCGACCGGCTCGCGATCGGCGAAGAACACGGTGATCCGAACATGCGCCGGCGCGTCGCCCGCGTTGAGAATGCAGGCGGTCTCATGCGAGACCAGCGCCGGATCGGAGAACGAGCTTTGCGATGGAATATAGCCTTCCGCAATGGCCCAATGTTTCTGTCCAAGCATCGTCATGTGCTGTTGCCGGTTCGTGCTGCTGAGTTTTGCTGCCGCGGATCGATGCGATCTTCAATTGGAGGACGGCGTCGCGTTTTGCGGCGGCTAAGCCGTAACCCAATGTAACCGCGCAGCACGGAGGCCAGTTCCGTCGTCGGGAACTTTGTTCCAGAGCGGGCGTTTCATCGGGGGCGCGGGGGCGCGGTGGCGCGCAGCAAAAAGCGCGGTTGCGCAGATTCTTGCGGGGTTGAAACATGCGCGCGCTCACCATTGCGCCAGGCATTACAAATTCAGCCGCCGCCGAAGATGTCCCGGAGCCACCGGAATCCGACGGCGCGGTGCTGGTGCGTACGCTGGCGCTTGGGGTGTGCGGCACCGATCGGGAGATTGTCGCGGGTCTGTATGGCTGGGCGCCGCCGGGCCGCAAACGCCTCATCGTCGGACACGAATCCCTGGGCACCGTCGAACACGCGCCCGCGAATTCAGAATTCAAGCCGGGCGATCTTGTTGTCGGTATCGTGCGCCGCCCAGATCCGGTGCCGTGTCCGTGCTGCGCCGCGGGCGAATGGGACATGTGCCGCAATGGCCGCTACACCGAACGCGGCATCAAGGAGCGCGACGGTTACGGCTCGGAATTTTTCCGTGTCGAGCCCGAGTTCTTGGTTAAGCTCGATCCATCGCTCGGCTTGAATGGCGTCCTGGTCGAGCCGACCAGCATCGTCGCCAAGGCATGGGATCACACCGAACGGATCGGCCGCCGCTCCCGCGTCTGGGCGCCGAAGACGCTTCTCGTCACCGGCGCCGGCCCGATCGGTTTGCTCGCCGCAATGATGGGCGTCTTGCGCGGCCTCGACGTGCATGTGCTCGACCACAATGACAGAGGACCGAAACGCGAAATCGTGCACAGTCTCGGCGCGACGTTTCACGTCGGCGAACTCGCCGACCTGTCTATTCTGAAGCCGGATATTCTGATGGAATGTACCGGCGTGCCGAGTGTCGTGCGCGACGCGCTCGGGCGCACCGCCGCGGGCGGCATTGTCTGCCTGCTCGGCGTCTCCGCGCCGGGTCACGATCTTGACGTCGATATCGGGGGAGTTAACCGCACCATGGTGCTCGACAACGATGCCGTATTCGGCGCGGTCAACGCCAACCGGCAGCATTATGAAGACGCGGTGATTGCGCTCAAGCGCGCCGATCAGCGCTGGCTCGACAGCCTGATCACGCGCCGCGTCCCGGTCGAGCAATGGACGCAGGCCCTGGTGCAGCAGCGCGGCGATATCAAAGTCGTCGTCGATTTTTCTTAAGCGTAATCATTGCCGAGCGATCGAGGACAACATGTCCACTCCCATCGAAGATTATGCGCTGATCGGCGATTGCCGAAGCGCCGCGCTGGTGTCGCGCGAGGGCTCGATCGATTGGCTATGCTGGCCGCGTTTCGACTCGGAGGCGTGCTTTGCGGCACTGCTCGGCACCCGCGATCACGGCCGTTGGCTGGTCGCGCCACGCGATAAAGCCCGCATCACCCGCCATTATCGGCCGGACACGCTGATCCTCGAGACTTGTTTCGAGACGGCGGACGGCGCAGCGATCGTAGTCGATTTTATGCCCTTCCACGGCGAACGGTCCCAGATCGTGCGGCTGGTCCATGGCACGCGCGGCAGGGTTCGAATGCACACCGAGCTCATCCTGCGGTTCGGCTACGGCGCTATCGTGCCGTGGGTGACGCGCCTCGAAAACGGCGTGCTGCGCGCCATTGCCGGACCCGACATGGTGCTGCTGCACACACCCGTGCATGTCAAAGGCAAAAACATGACCACGGTCGGCGAGTTCGCGGTCACGCGAGGCGAGACCATTCCGCTGGTGTTGACCTATGCGCGCTCGCACCGGCCCCTTCCGCTTGCGCACGATCCTACCGCTTCTCTGGAAGCGACCGAAAAATTCTGGAAGGACTGGAGCGCAAAATGCCGGCCGGCCGGCGAATGGTCCGA
Source organism: uncultured Xanthobacteraceae bacterium (assembly GCA_955652195.1). GTDB lineage: Bacteria > Pseudomonadota > Alphaproteobacteria > Rhizobiales > Xanthobacteraceae > BOG-931. The sequence continues at coordinate 4,562 of CATPBC010000258.1, forward strand.
TGCCGTGCGGCGCTCGATGATCACGCTCAAGGCGCTCACTTATGCGCCGACTGGCGGCATGGTCGCCGCGCCGACCACCTCGCTGCCGGAGCGGATCGGCGGCGAGCGCAACTGGGACTATCGTTTTTGCTGGTTGCGCGACGCCACCCTGACGCTGCTCTGCGCCATGCATGCCGGTTATTACGAGGAGGCGGAGGCGTGGCGCGAATGGCTCTTACGCGCGGTCGCCGGCAGCCCCGATCAGTTGCAGATCATGTATGGCATCGCCGGCGAGCGCCGGCTGTCCGAATGGATCGTCGACTGGCTGCCGGGCTATGAGGGATCGGCGCCGGTGCGCATCGGCAATGCCGCGCATACCCAGCTCCAGCTCGACATGTTCGGCGAGATCATGGACGTGCACCATCAGGCGCGGCGCGGCGGATTGACCACCAACGACTCCGGATGGGATGCGCAAATCAAGTTTCTCGAACATCTGACGCGGATTTGGCGCAAGCCCGATCAGGGAATTTGGGAAATGCGCGGCCCGCCGCAGCATTTCACCTATTCCAAGGTGATGGCATGGGTCGCTTTCGATCGCGCGATCAAGAGCGCCGAAACTTTCGGGCTCGAAGGGCCGATCGATGCGTGGCGCAAATTGCGCGAGGAAATTTGCGATGATGTTTGCGCGCGCGGCTACGACAAACAGCTCGGCACATTCGTGCAGGCCTACGGGTCCAACCAGCTTGACGCCAGTCTGTTGCTGCTGCCGACCGTCGGTTTCTTGCCGGTGACCGATCCGCGCATCACCGGCACTGTCGCCGCGATCGAGCGGGGGCTTCTCCGCAACGATCTTGTCATGCGCTACAGCACCGAGCAGGTCGAAGACGCGCTGCCGCCCGGAGAGGGCGCGTTCCTGGCCTGCAGCTTCTGGCTGGTCGATGTCTACGTATTGCAAGAGCGTTTCGAAGAGGCTGAAAAACTGTTTCGCCGGCTGGTGGGGCTCTGCAACGAGGTCGGCCTGTTGAGCGAGGAATACGATCCACGCTCAAAGCGGCTTGTTGGCAATTTTCCGCAGGCCTTTTCGCACGTCGCCTTGGTCAACAGCGCCTATAATTTGACGCGCGCGCGCAAGCCCGTCCATCAGCGCGCCCAGGAGGAGCACGCGCCCCCGGCGGCGGTGCGGGAAAAGGTGGTTTAGGGCGCGTACTCATAAATCGAGGTCGATGAGTAACGGTTGGTCAATGTCCGCTTTACCCCCGAAAGCGGACTCTAGACCGCAGTCGCAGAATGTCCGCTAAGGGCCATAAACGGACTCATGCACTGCAACATGGGCGCAAAAAGAAAGACCGCCTCGCGCGGCGGTCTCTATGAAATCCGATCAGGTATTTTGATCCCGCTACAGCCGCGGCGTTCTTCCGCTTCCTGCGCCAGCCGAACAGACCTGCTGGCCCATATATCGAACGATATAGCGACGGGATTTTCCGGATAAGTGAGCAATTTTATACATACGCGGAGACCGATTCAGTGACTGTCCTAGCTGTAGTCCGTGCCAACTTGATTGGGAGTATACTGTGCATGAGCTGACGAGACGGGAAACGGAAGTAGCCGGGCTGGTATTGCAGGGGCTCGCAAATAAAGTTGTCGCGGCACAGCTTGGGGTCACAGAAGGCACGGTGAAAACTCATTTGTATAGCATCTACCAAAAACTGCGCGTCTCGAATCGGGTCGGGCTCATTCTGCGCGCGAACGAGTCCCGTGCCCTCGCCTAAATCGATTGCCCTCGCCCAAACTGACGGCCTGATATTTTTTCTGCGGCGCGAGGCCGGTTGTGATCCGCGCTTTGCACGGCCTTTCTTGACGGCAGTAATGCAGAGCGACCGTAGCGGACCGGCCCGCGAAGGCTCGCACCAGTTCGGCGCGGCGGATTGCGGCTGTAAACCGTTATTCACTTTGATGAAAAGGTCTGCCGCACTCGTCAAAGTGAATTGGCTAATCTGCTGCGATCCACTAAAGTCCTTAGCTCGGTCCTAGAATGAATGTTTAGTTTTTCGTAGACCCCGTGCAGATGAATTTTGACGGTGCCTTCGGCGACGCCCAATTTCTCGGCGATTTCCCTATTCGAAAGTCCTCGACACGCTAAAGTCGCGACTTGTCGTCGACGATCAGTCAACGCTGCTAATCGTTTCGCGCTTCTTGGACGATTCATAGTTGCGCCTTGCCCCGCGACGCAGACCACATGGTAGAGTGCCCGCACGCATCCAGCGCGCGGAGCGCTCGTGTCAGTCAACGCAAGAGTTATGGAATGAGCGAACTGAGAATGCCCCGTCATTCTCAGTAGTTGCCGCTAACAAAAGACTTTACCACGTTTGTTTGCCAACGCATCTTAAAGTCTAAGCAATGGTTAAAATCGGCGATCAATGTCCACACGTCGCTTCCCGCCGCCTTGGTCTGTTGAGGAACAGCCCGCTTGCTTTGTCGTGCGCGACCACACCGTCAGCAACTTGCCTACGTCTATTTCGAAGGACGAGCCGGGACGGCGATCAGTGGCCAACCTGCTCACGCGCGACGAGGAGCGACGGATTGCGGCGAATATCGCCAAGCTGCCGGAGTTGTTAGGTCGAAACGATTAGACCGCTTGCGCCTTCCGCTTCCTGCGCCAGCCGAGCAGACCTAATGCGCGTAAGCCGCCGAGCTGGTCCTGCTCATCGCTCTGGCTGGGCTGGTTGATAGTCGCGCCCGGTAGGGTAGCTCCGCTGCTCTGGCAGTTCTTGTTGTGTTGCACCCCGTTGTTCTGGCGCGGGTGCCTGTGCACCGAATGACGGGCTGGGTCCCTCATTTGATGGGATTGCAGGGAATGCTGGCCCACGTTGTGAGGTCGGGAAGTCAGGACCTCTGTCGGACAACGGCGGAGAATTAGAAGAAGGCGCATCCTCAGCCTGCACAGCGCTAGCTGTTAGAGCGACCGTTGCCGCAATGATCAGAATGCGTCGCATTCATTCTACAAAGTCATCGCGGCAGCATTCTTCAAGAGGTTATGGCGAGGGCATCTAGACAGTCGCTTGCGCCTTCCGCTTCCTGCGCCAGCCGAGCAGACCAATCGCGCTGATGCCCGTAGCTAAGAGCGGGAGAGTGGTAGGCAGTGGGGTGGACGAATCGGAGGAAAGAACATCGAAGCCGTCGGGCCCTGTCCCGCTGTTGTTCCATACGTCAAAAGTGTCGTTAGTCGGGCTAACGCTCTCGACAATGAGAAAATAGGAAGTGGCTGCGGTTAAATTTATGCCGCTGATACCGCTGATGGTCTGCGACGGTTGGATGTGCTAGCAGAGCCGAAACTGGGGAGGTTCGTTAAGGTCCACGCTCCCAGCTGCGGTCCTATAGAACCGCCGACATCATCAGTAAGCTGGACAAGCGCCGAATTGGTTCCGAGCGCGTTACTCACGGCGACATCGATCTGCGACACGGCAGCCGTAATGGAGGCAGTGAAAGCCTCCTGGAAAGAATTAAAGCCAGGAACCGAGCCTGATCCAGAAATTGGCGTGCCACCGCAGCAAAAATAACTGTTGCCTGGCCCGAGATTGCTGAAAATCGTACCAGCATTGGCCACGCTGTTTGACGCAACAAGAAACAGACAACTACCTGCGGCGAGCACCCGCACAGCTGGGGTCGCAATGCCCGCGACGAGGCCCAGTAATTGCGTTTTCATTATGTGGAACCCTCAACCACAATCAGTGATCATTGCGCTCAGAAACGGCTCGCAAAGTCAACTTAACTGAGGATATAGAGCCACCGGCGTCCCCGCTTTTGCGGTCTAGCGGCCCCCCAACACTTTATGGTTTCCGCAAAACTTCCAGCAGCTTGGCGAATTCTCGCGATAGCTGTGCTCCGCGCTGCCCGACAAAATCATCAATGTCTCGACTGTTGCGATGCACACCTCACTTCCGCAACGGGTCAATCGCTGCATACCCATTCTGTGCCAGCCCGGACCTTTGTCCGCTTTACTCTGTTGCGACCGTTGCGCTGCAATGCAGCGAATACAGCGATGTGCCAGATTCGGCAGTGCTCACTGCACCCTGGTCGCCGTCACACTGCTTGTGCCATCGTGATGCCATGCACACAGGAGCATCACCTTGGAACTGAGCGTAGCAATCATCGGCGTCACCCTTGCAGGCGTGTTCGTGATCGCCTTTATGAAAGGGGCGTTCGGCGGCGGCTTCGCCATCGTCGGAATTCCGCTTCTGTCGTTGGTCATGGACCCGCTGACGGCGGGTGCACTCCTCGCGCCGTTGTTCGTGGTTATGGACGTTCTCGCGCTGCGCTACTGGAAGCCGTCGACGTGGTCCCAACCCGATCTGAAACTCCTTGTGCCCTCGTTGATAATCGGGATCGTGCTTGGATATCTCGCTTTGCGAGTGTTGGACCATCGCGCCGTTGCCATCGTCATGGCGTTGATCACGCTCGCGTTCACGGCTCTATGGTTCCGAGGCGGTGGGCAGGTAACCGTTCGCCCACGATCGACTAGAAAAGCTATTGCAGCAGGCGTTGGCTCCGGCGTCACGACGATGGTGACCCACTCCGGCGGGCCGCCGCTGGCGATGTACCTCTTGCCGTTGGGCCTGACGAAGGAAATCTATGCGGGTACAACGAGCCTCTTCTTCACAGTGGGGAATGCGCTCAAGGCGGTGCCCTGGCTGTCGCTTGTCAGGCCAAGCAGCACAATGTTGGCGCTGATGGGGATCTCGCTCTTGGCCATACCCGTCGGCGTCTGGACGGGGTGGAAACTGCACCAACGCTTGAACCAGCTACAACTGTATCGAGCTTGTTACACACTGCTCGTCGTCACTGCTTTGAAATTGCTGTGGGACGGCGTTTCAGGGTACTTACGATGACGGCTGAACGTCGGCTCCGGGTCAACAGCGGACATGGCGCAGTCAAATCCTGATGTCCGCTTCACCCCCAAAAGCGGACAACGCCCCCACGGCATTTATGAGTACACGCCCTAGCCAAACCAAGGATTGCGGAGTACGGCAGTTGCCGTTTCGAAACCCGTTCGCACCCTAATTCCTGATAAAGTTACCGTTGCGCAGCTCAGCGATCGCCTGCTCCAGTTCGGCCCGCGTATTCATCACGATCGGTCCATACCACGCGACCGGTTCCTCGATCGGCTTGCCGGATACTAATAAGAAGCGGATGCCGCGCTCACCAGCCTGAACGTCGATCTCGTCGCCGCGATCAAACAGCACCAGCGAACGGTCGCTGACCGGCTCGCGGACGAGCAGCTCCTCGCCGTCGACTTGTTTCTCGGCGAGAACGCCAAGCGGTTTCGAAGAATAGGCAAAACGGCCGTCGCCTTCGAATATATAGGCAAAAGCGTGCCGCTCGACTTCGACCTTGAGCCTTTTGCGCTGACCAGCCGGCACGAATACGTCGAGATAACGCGGATCGGCGACGACGCCGTCGACGGGACCTTTCTTGCCCCAGAACTCACCGCTCACGACGCGCACCCGCACGCCATCGTCATCGACGACCTCTGGAATCTCGGCAGCTTTGACGTCCTGATACCGCGGCGCCGTCATCTTGAGCGACGACGGCAGGTTGGCCCATAGCTGAAAGCCGTGCATGCGACCCTGCGCGTCGCCTTGCGGCATCTCCTGATGCATGATGCCACGGCCCGCGGTCATCCATTGAATGTCGCCGGCGCCGAGTGTGCCGCGATTGCCGAGGCTGTCGCCGTGATCAACGCTGCCGGCAAGAACGTAAGTGATGGTTTCGATGCCGCGGTGCGGATGCCACGGAAAGCCGGCGCGATAATCCTGCGGCCGGTCGTTGCGGAAATCATCGAGGAGGAGGAACGGATCGGTCTCTTGCGTATCGCCGAATCCGAAGGCGCGGCGCAACTTTACGCCGGCGCCTTCGATGGTGGGCTTGGATTGGACTACGCGTTTAACAGGGCGGATGGACATGGCAATGATGCTCGTGTTGCTTTGCTGCCTGCTAGATACGCGCGCAAGCCAGCCCCGCAAGAAGGCACATCAGTGATACCGGGCAGTGATGTTGGGCCGCGGTTTTGTTTTGCTCAGTTGCACAATTCGTTGAATGGCGGTTGCGCCGGACAGGGCGGGATCGACGACGTGCTCCCGCCGCCGCTCGATCCGGAGGCGCTGCTCGATCCGGCGGCGCTTCTCGTTCCATAGCCATTCGTGTTGGGCCCGGTGACGACGTTGCAAAACGTCGCCGTCATTTCCTCAATGCAGAAAACGCCGGTCGTTGGAC
>CATPBC010000259.1 GCA_955652195.1 uncultured Xanthobacteraceae bacterium
CTACATCACCGGCCGCTTTGGATAATCAAGATGACCGAACTCACCACGACAAGAATCGACCACACCGCCAAGGCATTCGATACCGATCTGCAGGAGATCACCCGCAAGGTCGCCGAAATGGGCGGTCTCGTGGAGCGCCAGATCGCGGATTCGGTTCAGGCTTTGGTTCACCGCGATGTTGAACTGGGCGAGCGTGTGATTTCGATCGACCCCACTGTCGATGGCCTGCAGCGGGAGGTCGAGGAAAAATGCATCCTGACCATCGCCCGGCGCCAGCCGATGGCGGTCGATCTGCGCGAATGCGTCGGCGCCATGCGCGTCTGCAACGACCTGGAGCGGATCGGCGATCACGCCAAACATATCGGCAAGCGCGTTGTCGCGCTCGACGGCGATTTCCATCCGCAGAAGGTGATCCGCGGCGTCGAACATATGTCGGCGCTGGTTCTGGCCCAGGTCAAGCAGGTGCTCGACGCCTATGCGAGCCGCGATCTGCAGTCGGCGCTCGCGGTGTGGAATGGCGATGAACAAGTCGATTCGATGTGCGTTTCGCTGTTCCGCGAACTGCTCACCTACATGATGGAAGATCCGCGTAACATCACGCTCTGCATGCATCTGATGTTCTGCGCCAAGGACATCGAACGCATGGGCGACCATGCCACCAACATCGCCGAGACCGTCTATTACATGGTCGAAGGCCGTCCCATCACTGACCAGCGTCCCAAGGGTGACACCACGAGTTTTCCGGCAGGCGTACTGCAAAAATAGGAGAGCGGGATGGGGGCAAACATCCTGATCGTGGAAGACGAGGAGCCGCTCATAACGCTCCTGCGCTACAACCTCGAAGCCGAAGGCTACGAGGTTGACGCGGTCGCAAGAGGTGATGACGCCGACACCCGGCTGAAGGAAACTGCGCCCGATCTCGTAGTTTTGGATTGGATGCTGCCCGGCCTGTCCGGCATCGAAATGTGCCGGCGGCTGCGCGCCCGGCCGCAGACCCAGTCGCTGCCGATCATCATGCTCACGGCGCGCGGCGAGGAGAGCGAACGCGTGCGCGGCCTCGCCACCGGCGCGGACGATTACATCGTCAAGCCATTCTCGGTGCCGGAACTGCTGGCGCGGGTGCGCGCGCTATTGCGGCGCGCCAGTCCGGAACGCGTTGCCCTGGTGCTGACGATCGGCGACCTCGAACTCGATCGCGAGAAGAAGCGCGTCTCGCGCGCCAACCAGCCGGTCGATCTGGGCCCCACCGAGTTCCGCCTCCTCGAATATCTAATGGAGCGGCCGGGGCGGGTGTTTTCCCGCGAGCAGCTGCTCGACGGCGTCTGGGGCAGCGACGTCTATATCGACGAGCGCACGGTCGACGTGCATGTCGGGCGTTTGCGCAAGGCGCTCAATCGCGGTCATGCGACCGATCCGATCCGCACCGTGCGCGGCGCCGGTTATTCGCTCGACGATCGGTTCGGCAAGCCGGCGTGACAGCCGCAGGCCGGCAATGTTAGCGCCGAGGCCTCAGCGCATCGGCCGTTTGTCGCGCCGCCGTTCGCCGGCAGGTTGATAAGCAATCCGCGAGTGATAGGCGCAATACGGCAAGCCGGCTACCGTGTTGCCGCCACAGAAAAAGAAGTCGTTACTGCCGGGATCGCCGACCGGCCAGCGGCAGGTTTGCTCGTTGAGTTCCAGAATAGTCCGGCGCTGGCCGATTGGAATGATGTTGTCGATCAGCTCCGGTTCGGCCTCCAGCTCGAAATCGTAAGCATGCGCCAATGCCGTATTGCCGCGGATCGATGCGCGGCCGATGCGCAGCATATGCGACGGCGAACGCGGCTTGCGCGGCCGTGGCGATGCGCTCGAACTGCTCTTGGCGCGGCCGGACAGCCCGAGCCGATGCACTTTGCCGATCACGGCATTGCGCGTGATGCCGCCGAGCTCGGCGGCAATCTGGCTGGCCGACAGACCATCAGCCCATAGCTTTTTTAGAAGCTCGACCCGCTCGTCTGTCCACGACATGCTCAACCCTCCTTGAACCTGTCGACAAAGTCGTTGCGAGAATCCCCCCTCGCGTCAGGCAGCGCGTCGCCGCCCAACACGCACTCAACCACAACACTTTAGAAGACTGTCCGCCGCACGAGATGTCGTACTAGACAATCAAAAGGCTACAATATGGCTGGAGTCTGACGCAAGACTCGCGCTGCTTGCGTCCACACATTCCTGCACGCGTGTGGATGAACTGGGTACAAATGGGGTCCGCATCGCGCAATTATCGTGTGTTGACAGTAAGGCGCGCCGAAATAGAATGTTACTGCGTGCCGCCCGGAGAGGCGGCACATTTTGTTTCAGCTGCGCCGCTTATTGCCGTGCAGCCTTCGCGGATCGTGCCGTGACATCGCATCTAATGGCGACCTTTGCACGTGTCGACCTCGCCTTCGAGCGGGGCGAAGGCGTATGGCTCGTGACCAAGGACGGCGAACGCTATCTCGATTTTACTTCCGGCGTCGCCGTGAACGCGTTGGGCCATGCGCATCCGCATCTCGTTGCCGCGGTCACCGAGCAGGCACAGAAGCTTTGGCATGTGTCCAATCTCTACGAGGTTCCCGAGGCCGAACGCGTTGCGCAGCGGCTGTGCGCCGCAAGCTTTGCCGATGTCGTGTTCTTCTGCAATTCCGGCGCCGAGGCGGTTGAAGGCGCAATCAAGACGGCGCGGAAATATCAGGCGGTAAGCGAGCAGCCCGAACGCTACCGCATCATCACGTTCGAGGGCGCTTTTCACGGCCGCACGCTGGCGACGCTCGCTGCCGGCGGACAAAAAAAATACCTCGAAGGTTTCGGCCCGGTGGTCGAGGGTTTCGATCAGGTTCCGTTCGCCGATCTGACGGCGGTCAAAAAGACAATCGGCGCGCAAACTGCGGCCATTATGATTGAGCCGCTGATGGGCGAGGGCGGCGTGCGCAGCGTTGAGCCCTCCTTCCTGCGCGCGCTGCGCGAACTCTGCGATCAGAATGGGCTGCTGCTGATCTTCGACGAAGTTCAAAGCGGCATGGGCCGCACCGGCGAACTATTTGCCTACCAGCGCATCGGCGTCACCCCCGACATCATGGCGCTTGCGAAAGCGCTTGGCGGCGGCTTTCCGGTCGGCGCTGTCCTGGCCACTAACGAGGCCGCCAAGGGCATGACCGCCGGGACGCACGGGTCGACATTCGGTGGCAATCCGCTGGCGATGAGCGCCGCCAATGCGACGCTCGACATCATGCTGGCGCCGGGCTTTTTCGACCACGTCAAAAAGATCGGCATCCTGTTCAAACAGCGTCTGGCTGAGATCAAAGACCGTTATCCGTCATTGATTGCCGAAGTCCGGGGCGATGGCCTCCTGGTCGGCTTGCGGGCGATCGTTCCCGCCGGCGAACTGGTCAATGCAATCCGCGCCGAGAAGATGCTGACAGTAGCGGCAGGAGACAATGTCGTGCGCTTGCTGCCGCCGCTGATTATTAGCGAACAGGAAATGGCCGAGGGCGTTGCGCGGCTCGATCGGGCCTGCGCGCGGCTCAGCGGCAGCAGCAAAGCGCTGTCCAGCGCCGCTCCGCGGCGCCAAGAGGGGGCCGCCGGATGAAGATCATCCGCCACTTCCTCGACTTGATAGAGGTCCCCGCCGCCGATTTGCGCGGCATGATCGAAACCGCCCGCGCGATCAAATCGCGCCGCGACCGCAGCGAGCGCCTGCTCGCCGGCAAGACGCTGGCGATGATCTTCGAACGGCCCTCGACCCGCACCCGCGTCTCGTTCGAAGTTGCCATGCGCCAGCTTGGTGGCGACGCCCTGCTTTTGACCGCCGAAGAGATGCAGCTCGGCCGCGGCGAAACGTTGGCCGACACCGCCCGCGTGTTGTCGCGCTATGTCGATGCGATAATGATCCGCATGCTCGATCCGGCCGCGGTCAGCGAACTGGCGCGCCATGCCGCCATACCTGTAATCAACGGCCTAACGCGGCACTCGCATCCGTGCCAGGTGCTCGCCGACGTCATGACCTTCGAGGAACATCGTGGTCCGATCCGCGGCCGGACCGTCGCCTGGACCGGCGACGCGACCAACGTGCTGACGTCATGGATGCATGCGGCGGCGCGCTTCGATTTCAATCTGCGCGTAGCGACGCCCGTGGAATTGGCGCCGAAAAAGCCGCTGCTCGAATGGATCAAATCCTCTCGTGCACCTATCACGCTTGGCACCGATCCCGATGAGGCCGTGAGAGGCGCCGACTGCGTCGTTACCGACACCTGGGTTTCCATGGGCGAGCGCAACGGCGCGCGCCGCCATAATCTGCTCAAGCGCTATCAGGTCAACGAACGGCTGATAGCGCGCGCCAAGCCCGACGCCATTTTCATGCATTGCCTGCCGGCGCATCGCGGTAATGAAGTGACCGACGAGGTGATGGACGGGCCGCATTCAGTGGTTTTCGACGAGGCGGAAAACCGGCTGCATGCACAAAAAGGGATATTGACTTGGTGCCTACAGGCGAATGGTCGGTGAGGCCACGCTGCAGGCCTCACAATCGCGTCCGCAGGACCTATATTGCCGGCAATGAGCAATATCGATTTGGGCATCCCGGTTCGCCAGCCCGCCGAAACCGGAATTGACGACACGATACTTCCATTTGCGGTCAAGGCGCTCGATCTGCGCGGCCGCATCGTGCGGCTGGGCGCAGCGGTCGACCGCATCTTGGACGGCCACAATTATCCGGCGCCGGTGGCGAAGCTCCTCGGCGAGGCAATCGTGCTCACCGTCATGCTAGGCTCGGCGCTTAAATTCGAGGGGCGCTTCATCTTGCAAACGCAAAGCGACGGGCCCGTTCGCATGCTGGTGGTCGATTTCACCGCGCCCGGCCGGGTGCGGGCATGCGCGCGTTTTGACGCCGAGCGCGTCGCGGCTGCCGGCGGCGAAATAACACCCGGGCAATTGCTCGGCCGCGGACACTTAGCGATGACCATCGACCAAGGTCCGGAAATGAGCCGCTACCAGGGATTGGTGCCGCTGGACGGCGGCGATCTCGAACAGGCGGCGCATGAATATTTCGCGCGCTCGGAGCAGATTCCGACCCGCGTGCGGCTCGCCGTAGCGGAAGAGTTCCGCGTCGGCGAAGGCGGTCCGCGGCGGCATTGGCGCGCCGGCGGAATTCTGCTGCAGTTTCTGCCCAATTCGCCGGAACGTGCCCGCCGCGCCGACCTTGATCCCGGCGATGCGCCGCCCGGCACGGCGCCGCACGTGCTGCCCGAAGACGAAGCCTGGGTCGAAGGCCGTTCGCTGGTCGCGACGGTCGACGACATCGAACTGCTCGACCCGACGCTGTCGAGCGAGCGGCTGGCTTTTCGCCTATTTCACGAGCGCGGAGTCCGCGTCTTTCGCGCCACGCCTGTGGCCGCACAATGCTCGTGCTCGCGCCTTAGCGTCGAAAACATGCTGCGGAGCTTCTCGCAGCAAGACCGTGACGAGATGGTGGAGGACGGCCGCATCACCGTGACGTGCGAGTTTTGCAGCTCGACCTATGTCTTCGCCCGGAGCGAAATCGGCGCGGCAAGCCCGCCGTCGTGATCACGATAGCTATTCGCGCTGCAGTGGGTGCAGCGGAAGCCACGCAAGTAATTGTATCTCCTACATAAAAGGCCATAGACCTTTGTTCGGGCCGTGGTCGGACAAGCGCGGCGTGAGGAGCGCGCCGGATTGTCGGGAACCAAACCGTAGCCGCGGAACTTGACAGGTCGGGGCACAGCCGAGGCTGACCGCAGGGGGCGGAGCGGAGGCTGACGATGACCAAATTCCTCATCGGCGTCGCAACCGCCGCCTTGTGGTTTGCACTCTCCCACGCCGCCAATGCCGAACGGATATGCCGCGAAGTTTGCGATCACGGCACCTGCGTGTCGCGCTGCGTCCATCGTCCGGACGCGGACGTCATTATTCGCGACCGCGGCTTTGACATCGATGCGCCCGCGGGCGGCGTCGTGATCCGTCGCTAGATCTGAGGCCCCCTATTGCAACTAACAACGCGAGTCGTGCGCAGCGGCCCGCGTATCGTTTGCGCCTTGCACCGCGCAGCGCGCGATTTCTCTGCGGGACTGCTTTAGTTGATCGTGCGCTTGCCGTTGCCGCTGTCCAGCGAGAAAGCGGGAATGTCGACGTCGAAGTGTTCGCCGTTGACGCTGACCATTCCGTAAGTGCCGGTCATGAATCCCGACGGCGTCTGCAGCGGGACGCCGCTGGTATATTCGAACACTTCACCCGCCTTGAGCACCGGTTCCTCGCCCACGACGCCGGCGCCGCGTACCTCTTGCTGGCGGCCATGGGCATCGGTGATGCGCCAATGGCGGGTTTTCAATTGCACCGTATCGTCGCCCTTATTGGTGATCGAAATGGTGTAAGCCCAGAAGAAATAATTGTTCTCCGGCGACGAGCGATCGGCGACAAAGCGCGGCGTCACCACCACTTCGATGTTGCGGGTCACGGCACGATACATGCAAGCGATACGGCAATATTTCTGGTGATTTCACTGCACACTACCACGCGCGAAGGCAGACTGTGCTCGCGGCAGTTCCATCTTGTGCGGCTAAGGCCGCACAAGAGCGAACAACGTGGCATGCTCGATTGCATAGCGGTCAGAAGAAGCTTTCTCAAGCCATACTTGCCGACTAGATTGGAAAATCGGCGCCTCATCGGTGCCCCATCGAAGTGCCTATGCATGCTGCAGAGGTTGCTGCGCTAAAATGACGGCGGCGAAATAGCCCGCAGCGGCGTAAATGATCGTGAAGGCGGCTGTGAAGCATCTCGTCATTCCTAAACTGTTGCTAACCTCCGGGACGGCTACCCCGCCGCCGCCGGGCGGACGGGACCTGCGGCTTGATCTGTTCCGGGGCGTGGCGCTGTGGCTGATTTTTCTCGATCACATTCCGCAGAACGTCGTGAACTGGTTCACCATCCGTAATTACGGATTCAGCGACGCCACCGAAATCTTCATTTTCATTTCCGGCTATACGGCAGCTTTCGTCTACGGGCGCGCTATGCACGAGCGCGGCATCCTTATTGCCAGCGCGCGGGTACTGCGGCGCGCCTGGCAAATCTATGTGGCGCACATTTTTTTGTTCACGATCTTTATGGCGGAAATCGCTTACGTCGCGGCCACGTTCGAAAATCCGCTCTATGCCGAAGAAATGAACATCCTCGACTTCCTCAAGCAGCCGGATGTCACAATCTTCCAGGCCCTGATCTTGAAGTTCAAGCCGGTCAACATGGATGTGCTGCCGCTCTACATCATGTTGTTGCTGTTCTTTCCGCCGATGCTCTGGCTGCTGATCCGGCAGCCGGCCTTTGCGCTCGCCGGGTCGGCGCTGGTCTATGTGCTAGCATGGAATCTGAACTGGAATCTGCCGGCCTATCCGAACGGCGTCTGGTTCTTCAATCCGTTTGCCTGGCAATTGCTGTTTGTGTTCGGCGCCTGGTGCGCGCTCGGCGGTGCGCAGCGGCTGACTGCGGTGCTGCGCTCGCCGGTGGTACTGGGAATCGCGATCGCGTACCTCCTCTTCGCCTTCTCGGTCACCTTGACGTGGTATGTCGAACCGCTCAGCCGTTTCGTTCCCATCTGGCTGAGCGATTGGATGTATCCAATCGACAAGACCGATCTCGACGTGCTGCGCTTTGCTCATTTTCTCGCGCTGGCCGCCGTGACCGTACGCTTCATTCCACGCGATTGGCCATTGCTGAAATCGCCTTATCTACGGCCGGCGATTCTATGCGGGCAGCATTCGCTCGAAATTTTCTGTCTCGGCGTGTTTCTGGCCTTTGCCGGTCAATTCATCATCAGCGAATGGTCCGGCGGCCCCTTGATTCAGACGCTCATTAGCCTTGTCGGCATCTTGATCATGGTTGCGACAGCTAGTCTGATATCATGGTACAAACAGATAGAAGGGCGAAGCCCTGCTGGCCGGATCAAGGCGCCGGACGCAGACCTCGCGGGAGGCGAGGCATGAAACTCATCAGCGCGCTGATTGCGACTATTGCGCTTAGCTGCTTGCCGGCCTGGGCGGCCGTTGCGGAGCCGCAGCCTGATGCCTGCGACGTGCCGGCTTCGTTTATCGAAAGCGAAATCGATCTCAGTCACGCGACTGATGAAATGAAGGACAAGCACCGCCTGGACATCACCGTGCTGGGCACGGGATCCTCGGCGCTGGCCGGTCCGGAGGGCGTGCGGTTTGCTTACCCAGCGCGGCTTGAGGAGGCGCTCAAGCAGCAATTGCCCGGCAGCGAGATCAAGGTGACAGCCCACGTCCAGCCGAAGCAAACCACCGCGAATATGCTCGGTGGATTGGACAAGATCCTTGCCGAGGACAAGCCGAAATTGGTGGTCTGGCAGGCCGGTACGGCCGACGCGCTCAACGGCGTCGAGGTCGAGGATTTTCGCACCAGCCTCGATACTGGCATCGACAAAATCCAGGCTGCCGGCGCGGATGTCATTCTCATGAACATGCAATACAGCCCACGCACTGCCTCGATGCTCGACGTTTCCGTTTACGCCGACGTGATGCGCCGCGTTGCCCAGCAGCGCACCGTGCTATTGTTTGATCGCTTGGCCATCATGCAATATTGGAACGATGCCGGGACTTTCGACCTCTATGCCGCGACCAAGAAGTATGATATGGCGCGACGAGTTCATGAGTGCATTGGCCGGGTCTTGGCGTCTCAGATCATTAATGCCGCGCATCTGGACGCCGTAAGAATGCAAACGACGCGTTAATGTCTTCAGACAAACAAATAAAATTCACCTGTCGCGCGCAGGCCACGGCAGCCGCCGTGCTTCTCGCAACACAATTTGTTGCACTGCACAGCGCAGGCGCGCAAATGAGCGCGCCAGTGTCCGCCACGCAAGCATCTGCCGCTGCGCAGCATACCGTCTCGCAGCCGACAGCAGCCGCTGCGCCTGCCGGCACGCCACCTGCAATCCCAGCCGTGGCCGGCTCCGGCACTGCGACAAAGCCGCTCACCTCGTCAGCACCCGCCGCTCCTGCGGTCCCCTCGCAGCTGGTTTGCACGGCGCCGGCCGAGCTGGCACATTTCGAACGGCCTCTGCTCCATACCATGCGGCGCCTAGCCAATGGCCAGCCGCTCACGATCGTCGCGATCGGTTCCTCATCGACTGCAGGCGCCGGCGCGAGTTCACCCGACGCAACCTATCCCAGTCGCCTCGGCGTTGAACTGCGGGCGCGGTTTCCCGGCCGCGACATCACGGTGCTTAATCGCGGCGTCAACGGCGAAGAGACGACGAACATGATGGCGCGGTTCGCAGCCGACGTGATCGCGGCGCATCCGCAACTCGTGCTGTGGCAGATCGGCACCAATTCGGTGCTGCGCGACCACCCGCTCAGCCCGCATTCCGTGCAACTGCACGAAGGCATCGAGCAACTCAAGGCGGCTGGCGCCGATGTGGTCCTGATCGACCCGCAATTCGCGCCGGCGGTTCTTGTCAAGTCGGAAACACAAGGCATGCTCGAGCAGATTGCGCTCGCGGCAAAGCAGGAAGATGTCGACCTATTCCAGCGCTTCGCCGTGATGCGCAACTGGCATGACGCGCAGCATCTTTCATTCGATGTTTTCGTCTCGCCGGACCATCTGCACATGAACGACTGGAGCTATGCTTGCATTGCCAAGCTGCTTGGCAACGCCATTGCGGAGGCCGCGACGCGGCCGGTCGCCGCCGCCGCGGTTCATCCCGCCATGATTTCGGCGAAGCCGGACTTGCCCTAAAGCATCGGATTTGCCCTAAAGCGAAAGTCTTAGGCGTAGCGGCAGTTCGCTTTAGCCGCGCGTTATACAGCTTCCAGCGCCGCGAGCACGTCATCGACGATATCGTCGGGATGTTCGAGCCCGACCGATACACGCACCAATCCGTCGCTGATGCCGAGCTCGGCGCGTTGTGCCGGCGTGAGCCGCTGGTGCGTCGTCGTCGCGGGGTGCGTGACTAAGCTTTTCGCGTCGCCGAGATTGTTGCTGATGCGAATGAGCCTGAGCGCATCCTGAAAACGGAACGCGCCGCGCTTGCCGCCTTTGATTTCAAAGGCAACAAGCGTCGAGCCGCCGCGCATCTGCTTCTGCACAATCGCAGCCTGCGGATGATCCGGCCGGCCCGGATAGATCAGCCGCGAAATTTTCGGATGCCCGGCGATCGCGACCGCAAGCGTTGCCGCGCTGTCGGTCTGCCGCCGCACGCGCACAGCGAGCGTCTCCAGCCCCTTGAGCAGCACCCAGGCGTTGAACGGCGACATCGACGGGCCGGTTTGCCGGATCAGCACATGGATCTTGTCCATGATGAATTTCTGCGAGCCGAGAATGACGCCGCCGAGGCAGCGGCCCTGGCCGTCGATATGCTTGGTGGCCGAGTACACGACGCAATCGGCGCCGAGCGCCAGCGGACTTTGAAATAGCGGCGTCGCGAACACGTTGTCGACGATGAGCGTCGCGCCTGCGTCATGTGCGATTTCGGCCACGGCGGCAATGTCGATCACTTCGAGCGCCGGATTGGTCGGCGTTTCGAGGAAGAAGGTCTTGGTATTCGGCCGCACAGCCTCGCGCCAGGCGTCGAGATTGCAGCCGTCGACCAGCGTCGAGGCGACGCCAAACCGCGGCAGATAATCCTCCACGACATAGCGGCACGATCCGAACATTGCCTTCGCCGCGACCACGTGGTCGCCGGCTTTGAGCTGGCCGACCAGCGACAGCGTTACGGCCGCCATGCCGGTTGCGGTGGCGCGCGCCGCCTCGGCGCCTTCG
Source organism: uncultured Xanthobacteraceae bacterium (assembly GCA_955652195.1). Classification (GTDB taxonomy): domain Bacteria; phylum Pseudomonadota; class Alphaproteobacteria; order Rhizobiales; family Xanthobacteraceae; genus BOG-931. Next base: position 10,798 of record CATPBC010000259.1, read on the forward strand.
AACGCCGCCATGCGCCGCTCGAACATATCGACTGTCGGATTGGCAAAGCGCGAATATTGATAGCCCGGATCATCGCCTTTAAAGCGCGCCTCGGCCTGGGCGGCGGTGTCGTAAACATAGCCCTGCGTGAGAAACAGCGCTTCCGAAGTCTCGCCAAACGGCGAACGCAAGGTGCCGGATTGAACGAGGCGCGTCTCCGGCCGATAGTTCTTCTTTGCGGACGCGGACATGTGGCCCTCCATAGCCAACAAGCGGTTTGGCCGCAGACATCTCGGCCAAAACAAAACCCGGCCGGGGGGAAATCCTCGGGCCGGGCTCAAGCGTCCCCGGCCTTTTAGCGACTTATTTTACGTGGCTGCAAGCCGGCCGGCTCAAATGACCACGGGATAACGTAATGTATACGCCGCGTCCGACTTTGCGTCAAACCGGTCATAAGCTTAGATCGCGGCGGCTTAGATCGCAGCCGGTCCGCAAATGCCTCTGACCTTTGCAGCTTCCCAGCAAGGTATTCTGCCCGACCGCATGATTGCGGCGCTGGCGGAGCAAGGCGCAATTCGCGCCGCTCGGCCCTTCGCCGCGGACCAAATTCAGCCGGCCAGTCTCGATCTGCGCCTTGGCGCAGTGGCCTATCGTGTGCGCGCGAGCTTTCTGCCGGGTCCCGGAATTACGGTGGCGCAACGCATCGCCGAACTGAAACTGCACGAATTTTCGCTGAGCACAGGCGCGGTGCTGGAAACGAATTGCGTTTATATCGTGCCGCTGATTGAAAGCTTGGCCTTGCCGTCGAATATTGCCGCGGCGACCAATCCGAAAAGCTCGACTGGCCGGCTCGATGTGTTCACCCGCGTGATCGCCGACGAGACTCGCGGCTTCGACCGCATTGCCGGCGGCTACCTTGGGCCGCTTTACGCCGAGATCAGTCCGAAGACGTTTCCGGTGCTGGTGCGCGAAGGCTCGCGCCTTTCCCAATTGCGCTTGCGCCACGGCGATGGTGCGCTGTCCGGCGAGGCGCTGCGCGCGCTGCACGCGCGTGAACGGCTGGTCGATCGCGCCGAAGCGGTCATGGGCGACGGCATTGCGGTCAGTATCGATTTGGTCGGGGCACAGCGACAGTCTGATGACTCGCGCAGCAACCGCATTGTCGGCTATCGCGCTAAGCGGCATACCGCGGTGATCGAAATCGAACGGCGTGCCGCCTACGACGTCGGCGATTTCTGGGAGCCGATCGCGGCGCGCGCCGATCGGACGCTGATCCTCGATCCAGACGAGTTTTACATCCTTGCGTCCACCGAGGCGGTGCAGGTGCCGCCGAACTTTGCCGCTGAGATGGTGCCGTTCGATCCGCTAGTCGGCGAGTTCCGCGTCCATTATGCTGGTTTCTTCGATCCCGGCTTCGGCTATGCGGGCGCCGGCGGATTGGGTTCGCGGGCAGTGCTGGAAGTTCGCTCGCGCGAGGTGCCGTTCATCCTCGAACACGGACAGATTGTCGGCCGGCTGGTTTACGAGAAAATGTTGGCGCCCCCCGATCAGCTTTACGGCAGCGGTATCGGCTCCAACTACCAAGCCCAAGGACTGAAATTGTCGAAACATTTTCGCTAACGCGTAAGGCCGAATAAACCCAAGCCGCGCAGGTTCGAGGCTGCGAAGATTTTGGCGGCAAACATGCGGGCGTGTCACGGCTTGCACTGCGCGGCCGTTGACGAGCCGCCCGGAGGCGAGAAATTCTTGTGATAGTTGTTGAGCGAGCAGGTGCCCCGGTGCGAAGAAGCGCCACGCCACAGTCGAGGATGCACGAGCCGCGCGCGAACCGGGCGATCATATTTGGTATTGCCGCGTTGCTGGCGTTTGCAATCGGTCACGTCACCAATGGCTTGGCGCAAACCGGCTACGACCGGCCGGGTGGAGATTACACCAGCGCGCCGGTCGCCAACGGTGATCCGACGGTGTGCGCCGCCCGCTGCGAGCGCGACAAAGGCTGCCGCGCCTGGAGCTTCTCCTATCCTCCGCCTTCGGGCGGCCCGGCGATGTGCTGGCTCAAGCGCGAAGTGGTGCCGGCGAAACAATCAAGCTGTTGCGTATCCGGCGTCCGCGGCGCCGGCGTAATCGAGCCGCAGGCGGGCGCAATCGAATATTCGATTGATCGCTTCGGCGGCGATTATCGTTGGTTCGAAACAGCGCCGGATGCCAAAGGCAAAGCTTGCGCCGAGGCCTGCCAAAGCGAGCAGCGTTGCCGGGCTTGGACGTATCGCCGGCCCGGTTATGGCGCCGCCTCAGCGCGCTGCTTTCTCAAGGATGCGATTAAGCCGCCGCGGCGTCGGCCGTGCTGCATTTCCGGCGTGGTGCGCTAAAGCTCTGCTACGCCTGCCGAAGCGCCAGCGTTTCTGATTAGGCGGTACCGCCAACCGTAATGCGGTCGATGCGCAGCGTTGGCTGGCCGACGCCGACCGGCACGCCTTGACCGTTCTTGCCGCAAGTGCCGATGCCGTTGTCGAGTCTGAGATCGTTGCCAATCATCGAAACGCGGTGCAGGTCGGTCGGCCCATTTCCGATCAGCATGGCGCCCTTGATCGGCGCGCCAAGCTTGCCGTTCTCGATCCGGTAAGCTTCGGTGCATTGAAAGACGTATTTGCCCGATGTGATATCGACCTGGCCGCCGCCGAAATAGCTGGCATAGATGCCGTTCTTGACCGAGGCGGTTATCTCGCCGGGTTCGTGCGTTCCTGCCAGCATGTAAGTATTGGTCATGCGCGGCATCGGCACATGGGCAAAGCTCTCGCGCCTGCCGTTCCCGGTTGGCTTCATGCCCATCAACCGCGCATTCTGGCGATCCTGCATATAGCCAACGAGAATGCCGTCTTCGATGAGCAGGGTGCGATTGCTTGGAGTGCCCTCGTCGTCGATCGACAGCGAGCCGCGGCGCTGCGCAATGGTGCCGTCGTCGACCACGGTGACCCCTTTGGCGGCGACGCGCTGTCCCATCAGTCCAGCGAAGGCGGAGGTTTGCTTCCTGTTGAAATCGCCTTCGAGGCCGTGGCCGATGGCTTCGTGCAGCATCACGCCGGGCCAGCCAGGACCCAGCACTACATCCATTTCGCCGGCAGGCGCCGGAACGGCTTCGAGGTTGATCAGGGCTTGGCGCACGGCATTGTCGACCGCGCCTTGCCATGCCTCGGCAGCAATGAAACGGTCGTAGCCTTCGCGCCCGCCATAGCCGTCGCTTCCGGTCTCCTGGCGATCGCCATCGCCGACCACGACCGAGACGCTGACGCGCACCATCGGCCTTACATCGCGATAGGTTTCACCGTCGCCGCGCAGGATTTCGACCGCCTGCCAGGAGGCGGCAAGACTTGCGGTCACTTGGCGCACGCGCGGATCTTTGGCGCGCGCATAGGCATCGATCGTTTGTAACAGCCGCGCCTTGTCTTCGAACGAGGGGCTCATGAGTGGGCTGTCGTCGCTGTAGAGCTTGATATTGCTGCGCGGCGGCGGCGCAGCGTAGTGACCGGAATAGCCGCCTTTGACTGCGCGCACCGCGTCTGCAGCGCGCTCGATCGCGGCTTCGGAAACATCGGAAGCATGCGCATAGCCGACCGCCTCATCCTTGACCGCGCGCAGCCCAAAGCCTTGCGAGGTGTCGTAGGTCGCCTGCTTTAATCGCCCATTGTCGAAGGCCAGCGCTTCCGCCTGCCGGTACTCAAGGAACAGTTCGCCATCGTCGGCGCCGTCAAGTCCGCGCGAAATGATTTTTGCCAGACGGTGGCGGTCCAGGCCGGCGCGATCCACAAGCGAAATGGGAGTGTCGGTCATTGCGATTGCCTTGGCGATTGCCCTGTGTGTGCGTTTCCATCCACTAGATAGGCGCTTTGCGGCGGAGAGACGAGGGGTGCATACATCGCGCCGCGTAAGTTGAATCACTCACTAACATTTTGTTGGCGCATGATCTTGTCCGAAAACCGGTTCCCACTTTTCGGGACCATGCGCTAGTCGCGCTTGCCGATGCCGGCTTTCTCGATCACCGCGGCCCATTTGGTAATGTCCGCCTTCGTCCGCGCAGTCATTTCTTCCGGCGTGCTCCAGTGCATCGCCATGCCCATTTCCTCCGCCTTGCTTTGAATATCAGGGGACGGGACGACATCTTTCACCGCTCGGTTGAGTATGGCGATGACATGTGCCGGTGTTGCCGCGGGCGCGGAGAGGCCATTCCAGCTCGTCACCTCGTAGTCCTTAAAACCGCTTTCGATCACAGTCGCGACCTCCGGCAGATATGCAGTGCGCGCCGATCCGGCCGAGGCAAGCGCCACCAGCTTTTTGTCGGCCAGCAAGCCGTGAACTGCCGCGTAGAATTCAAACGCGATATCGATATCGCCGCGGAGCACGGCGCCGGCCATATCCGGCGAGGCGCGGAACGGCACCATGGCGGCTTTAATTGCGGCCGTGCTGGTGAAGAGTTCCGCGGCGAGGTTCTGCGTACTGCCCGGATTGATGGTGCCGATGTTCAATTTTCCCGGATTGGCGCGCGCCGCCGCGATGACGTCCTGCAC
>CATPBC010000260.1 GCA_955652195.1 uncultured Xanthobacteraceae bacterium
CCGCGTTGAAGCCGGCGCCGGTCAGCGGCATGCTGATGCCGATCTTCAGCGGCGTTTCCGCAGCCGCAGTGCGGGCTAGTAATCCGCTCGCCGTCGTCGCCGCGATCCCCTTAAGCACTGTCCGACGCAGCATTTAGGCCCTCCCCGCTTGATCTCGTATCCGCGCGCGGCGGTGAAGTCACACGATCATTCAGCCGCCTCAAGGTGCGGAATCTCCGGCCGCTCGCCTTCCGCCTTGCCAGTGATCGGCGGCTTCGGCAGGCGCGCCTCTCCACTTTCCATGATGAATGCATGTTCGAGCGAATACCACGGCGGTTTCACGTCCGAGGCTCGCGGGCAGGCCTCATCGTGGCGGACGTAATCGCCGATCAAATGACGCGTAACACCGAACTGGACATCGGTATCGATGTGCTTATCGTCGGGTACGTAGAGTTGCGAAATCAAAGTTTTGAAACCGGGCTTGTAAGTCAAAAAATGTAGATGAGCCGGCCGCATATTATGGCGGCCCTGGGCCCGCAATAATTCGCCGACTGGACCGTCGATCGGGATAGGATAGCCGGCCGGTTTGACGCTACGGAAGCCGATATGGCCGTTGGCGTCGGTGGTGAATTTGCCGCGCAGATTCATATCAGCCTGAACCGGATCCTGGTTCTCGTAAAAGCCTTCCGGCGACGACTGCCAGATATCGACCTCCGCGCCCGCGATCGGCTTGCCGTTCACGTCTTGAAACCGGGCATCGACGAACAATGCCGGGCCAGGCGTCGGCGAACGCACGATCGAGCCGCCGTTGGGCGTGCGCGGGGAATTCATCCGCCAAAACGGGCCGAGCAGATTGGCATCGGTTTCGGTCTGTCCGCGATTGCCGTTGTTGAGGAGGCAAATCAAAGTCGAGAACCCAAGCGAGCCGGACATCAGGACGGCTTCGTTATGGGTTTCGTTAGTGTGCTTGCCCAGCGCCACGATATAACCGATCGCCGCCTGAAACTCTTCCTCAGTCAGTTTCACCTCGCGGGCAAAGTCGTGCAGGTGACGGACAAAGGCGGACAAGATCTCGCGCAAGCGCGGATTCTTGGCGCGCTCGAGCTCGCTCAAGACCGCTTTGGTGACATCTTTCTCGTTTTCAATAATCATTCGCGCAGCTCCGCAGCGGCCAGACTGAACCGCCTGGCACGTTCCTCCTCCGATTCTACGTGATCGCTTTCCGCGGCGCCATGCGGCAATCGGGGGCTTGCCGCGTGCTAGCCTTACATCAGCCCAAGATCCCGCAACTCTCGCCGTAGCGTTTCGGGCATCGTCGCGGCGCCTCTCGCGATTTTGCCGAGATCGCGCGGAGCATCACCGGGGGCGAAATAACGCCAGCCTTGAAAAGCGCGGTGCGGCCGCGGTTCGACCAGAACCAGTTTCGGATCCAGCACAATCCCGCAGCGACCGATACCATCCTTATCCACGAACGGCCGGATCGCTCGCACGCGCTGGCGGCACATGATTTCGCCGCGTATGACCCAATACAGCGATCCACCGTCAATCAGCTCGGCAACCCGCTTCGGCACCATGCGCGTGCGGTGAATGTGTTCCGCTTTCTCGCCCGCTCTGCGCTTGGCCCTGAGTTTCTCTTTGATCCAATCCTCGAGATCGCGAACGGAATCACAGCCGACGCAAAGCTTGATGAGGTGGACAGTCATGGTTCCTCACTCTGCCGAAGTCTCAACAGGCTCTAGCACCACGATCGGGGCTCCTTCCACGACTTGTGTGCCGGTACCCACAGGAAGCTCTCTCACTACGCCTGCAAATGGCGCACGCAGCGTATGTTCCATTTTCATCGCTTCGATCACGGCAAGTCTTTGTCCAAAGGCGACGCGATCGCCAACCCGGGCCAGAAGCTCCAAGACGCGGCCGTGCATAGGCGCCTTGATCACATTATCGCCGCCGCCGGGACCCACGTCGCTTGCGGAAAAATCCCTGATGCGGACGCGAGTCTGGTGGCCGCGAAGCAAGACATAAGCATCCCCACCAGACACGAAAACGCGTGCGCCGCTGGCCGGTGCAATGCCCCCGACCTTAAGATGCACGCCGGCTTTTCCGTAAGAAACGACCGCCTCAGCGTCCTCGTCATCGACCACGATCGGCAGCGTCACTTCGCGCACGCCGCCGAGTTGGAAGGCATCGCCCGCCGACCACGGCGAATAGGCTTCGGATGAGGCATCCTCATCCACTACCAGCGCCTCCTTGGCCGCCCGCGCTTTAAGTAAGTGCATAGCACCGAGCGCTGCGGCGCCGTTGTCAGTTACGAGCGGCGTCACACCCAAGGCCGTGAGATTGCGATCTATGAAACCGGTATCGACCTTGCCTTGGCGAAACTGGTCGGCACGACACAGCATCGCCAGAAAAGCCACGTTCGTTCGAATACCCGCGATCAGCATGACATCGAGTGCTGTGGTGAGACGTTCCAGCGCCGCATCGCGCGTTGGCGCATGGGCAATGATCTTCGCAATCATCGGATCGTAAAAAGGCGGCACTTCGCCGCCGGTTTCGACCCCACTGTCGACCCGAATGTTTTTGGGCAATTCCAGCGCTACGATTCTGCCGGTCGAGGGCAGAAAGTTGTGCTCGGGATCTTCGGCATAGACGCGCGCCTCGATTGCGTGTCCCTCGAACCCGATCTGGTCCTGCGTCAGCGGTAGCTTTTCGCCCGCGGCAATCCGGAACTGCCATTCGACTAGATCGAGCCCGGTGATCTCCTCGGTCACGGGATGCTCGACTTGCAGCCGCGTGTTCATTTCGATGAACCAGAATGCGTCGGCGCGCAGTCCGCTTGTGTCATCGGCGACGAATTCGACCGTACCCGCGCCGCGGTAGCCCACGGCCTTTGCGGCAGCGACCGCTGCGCCGCCGATGTGTTTGCGCAGTGCCGCCGTCATGTCCGGCGCGGGCGCTTCCTCGATCACCTTTTGATGGCGCCGCTGCAACGAGCAATCGCGTTCGCCGAGGTGAATCACCTCGCCATGACTATCGGCAAAAACCTGAACTTCGATATGGCGCGGCGAGGCGATTAATTTCTCGATTAGGACGCGGCCAGTCCCGAATGCCGATTGGCTTTCGCGGATCGCTGCCTCGAGGGCGGCATCGAAGTCAGCATGCTTGTCGACGCGCCGCAGGCCGCGGCCGCCACCACCGGCCGCCGGCTTAATCAGTACCGGATAGCCGAGTTCGTAGGCTTTTTCCCGCAGGAACTTCGCGTCTTGGCGTTCGCCATGATAACCGGGCACGATTGGCACGCCAGCTTGCTCCATGAGCCGCTTGGCATGATCCTTCAGCCCCATGGCGCGAATAGCGCTCGGCGGCGGGCCGACGAAGACAAGGTTCGCTTGGGCGCATGCCTCCGCGAACTCTGCATTCTCGGCCAGGAAGCCGTATCCCGGATGAATACATTCGGCAGCTGCGCGCTTTGCAGCCGCGATCACATGTTCGATCGCGAGATAGCTTGCTCGCGGTTCCGGCCCCCCAATCAAATAGGCTTCGTCACATAAGCGCGTGTGAAGCGCGCCGGCATCGGCTTCGGAATAGATTGCGATCGTCCGCATGCCGAGGCGCTTGGCGGTACGCGCGATACGGCAGGCAATTTCGCCACGGTTAGCGATGAGGACTGAGCGCAACATGTCGCCGCATCTGAGCGGGTAAAGCGCGCCCGTTCAACTCATTGTGCGGGTGGTGCATCGCCCGCACTGGCCTGAGGCGGCGGAGAGGCTTGTGGCAGAAGAGGTTGTGGGTTCGGCGCCGTCCCCGGGGCCCAAACGGGATCCACGGACGGGCTCAAAGAGGTAGCCGGCGACGTTGAAGCTTGTGCGGGTGCATTGCCCGCCGGCTTGCGCGAGGACCGGCGCGCTGATGCAGCGCCGCGGTCCGCGGTGCCACCCGCCGTCGATGCTCTCGGTTCAGCGTTCATGATGCTGACGGCGGGAATCGAAGCCGCGCTGGGAAAATCGGCATCAACCACGACTTTCTTTTGACTTGGCCCCGCCGGTTGGCTCGCCACAAGCGTGCCAGTTGCTGGTGGGGCAGCATCGGCCATCGGAACGTCAGGTTGGGCCCACGTCGTCAGATAATGCGCGACATAACGATCAAATGTTTGTGCGCTTAAATTGGCCCGCACCCGCTCAGGGTCGCGCAGGAGCGCCAGCGCAGTGCAACGACCGCTGGTGCAGCCATCGCGCATGGAAAGGATATGGGCGACAAAACCAAATCGGTCGGCTTCAAGCGAACGGCGCAGCGGCAGCAAAATCGGATCCAGATTGCCGCCGTTTCTGGCATAGGCAGCGACATCGGACAGCAGGTTCAATCGGGCAGCGATGTACGAGCTACCGGCTGCTACAATCGCCGGGCCGGCAAACAGCGCCTTTTCGCACGCCGCCTCGACGTTTTCTCCCGCCATACCCTCCAGACAGGCTAGCGGCGAACCAGGCGCGAGCGCCTGTGCCGTCAACTGCCCCGCGCGCATTTCCAGGTTACGCCGTTCGGCGCTCTGATCGCGCACGGAGGCGCCGGCCAGGAAAGCCCAGGCCAGTATCGCGCCGAACGCGGCGCCGAGACCGATTACCGCAAACCGCGCCACGATTCTCGTTCGGGTCCAATCGAGTGCCAGCGCGCAGACAAGGACAAGCAGAGCCGCCGCTCCGGACGCGACCCAGAAACGTAAGTGTCCGACGTCCGGATCAATGCCGATCATCGAATGGCCCGTTGCAGGACGACGATGTCGCTTCCCACCGGAGGGGAGTATGCCGCGGCGCTGGCGTGCGCACCAGCCGCGCGTTTGTGGAACTAGTGTCCCGATTCCGAAGTTCGCACGCTTTTTTGGCACGCTTTCATGCGAACTTCGGAATCAAAGGGACCCTAGCAAATATATAATTCTAGTGCGTTTTTTGGATTTGAAGTTCCTATGAGAGCTTCCGACTGAACTGTAGGAACTTCAAAATCCACCGCACTAGTGTTCGACTTCGAGCTGGCTCTCTTTTGCCACGCGCTCAAAGGCCTCGCCCGGATTCTTGATGCGGTACTGATAATCTTCGCCGTCCGATGGCAGCAGCCTCACCACCTTGTAGCTGCCACTGGCGCCGGGGCGACTTATCGGGCTCGAGGTGTAGAACACCGTCTGACCCACCTGGAATTTGTGCGTGTGTAGCGACGCACTTAATGCAGTCACTTGCGCAACCGTGACAGTGGATGCCTCTGAGCCTGCAATCCTTTTCGCCGATGGAACTTTTACGGCGCTAATCAGCGGCGACTTACGTGCCGAACGCCGTGAGGCACTGGCCTGCGCCGCGGCAGCGCGAGCGGAAGGCTTGCGAGACGTCGCCTTTCGGCTCGATTTTGCGGTCGGCTTCGTCGATCGCTTGCTTTTCACTGAACGTTTATTCATGGAACAACTATAGCATTCGAGGCCACGCCCCGGCAAAGAATATCGTAGCGAAAAACCGCGCTTCAACCACTCCAAATCAGTTCCTGGTAAACATCAAAAAATGACCTTATCCCAGAAAGATAGCGGCCCTCGCTGTTCTAACCTGTAAACCGGATTTAAGCCCCCGCTTGCCGCTCCCAGCGGCCGTCTTCGTTGGTCTTCCAATATTTGACCTCGACACCGACGGCCCTGGCTTCGCTCCAACGCGCCCGGGCCATTTCAAGAGCTTCGGGATCATCGCCGTTAAACAGCAGCACGATGCGCTCGTAACCGGCCGCGTTCGCTCCCGGATTTGCGCCATCCACCAGAAAACGCACGGTCGCACCATTGGGATTTTCGCCATCGGCGGTGAGCACGATCGGCTGTTCGGCTGCCTCAGGATCGCGCGACGTTCCGTGCGGAAGAAACGCATCGTCGCGCCAGGTCCACAGGTGAGCGTCCAGTGCTTCGACGCGTTCGTCAGAGGAGGCCTGAACGACCACCCGCCAGCCGCGCTCAAGCGATTTCTGCAGGAGCGCTGGCAAGACCTGTTCCAGCGTTTGGCCTTTGAGATGATAAAATAGGATTTCGGTCATTCGTTCAGCGCTCGTAGTGGTCTTCGACCAGCCGCTGCAACAGTCGCACGCCCCAGCCGGAGCCCCAGCTTCTATTGATATCGCTTTGCGGTGAACCCATTCCCGTGCCGGCAATGTCGAGGTGCGCCCACGGCGTTTTATCGACGAATCGCTGCAGCAGTTGAGCGGCCGTGATGGCTCCGCCCCAGCGACCACCGGTGTTTTTCATGTCCGCGAACTTCGAGTCGATCATTTTGTCGTATTCGGTGCCGAGCGGCATCCGCCAAACCCGCTCGCCGGTTGCTTCCCCCGCTTTGGTCAAACGCTCGGCGAGCTTATCGTCGTTCGAAAATAATCCCGCATATTCCTGGCCGAGCGCGACAATGATTGCTCCCGTGAGCGTTGCCAGGTTGATCATGATTTTCGGCTTGAACCGCTTATTGACGTAATGGAGCACATCGGCGAGGACGAGACGGCCTTCAGCGTCCGTATTGATGATTTCGATTGTCTGTCCCGACATCGTCTTAACGATGTCGCCGGGACGCTGTGCTTTACCGTCGGGCATGTTCTCGACCAGACCGATGGCACCGACCGCGTTGACCTTGGCTTTCCGCGCGGCCAGCGTGTGCATGAGGCCGACGACGCAAGCCGCTCCCGCCATGTCGCCTTTCATGTCCTCCATATTTTGCGCGGGCTTGATCGAGATTCCGCCGCTATCGAAGCAGACGCCCTTGCCAATGAAGGCAACGGGATCGGCGCCACGCTTACCGCCATTCCAGCGCATGACGACAAGCCTGGCCTCATGCGCCGAGCCTTGTCCCACACCGAGCAATGCACCCATTCCAAGCTTACGCATCGCGGCGGTGTCGAGCACCTCGACGACCACGCCGAGCTTGCTGAGAGCGGATGCGCGGCGGGCGAATTCGCCGGGGTAAAGCACGTTCCCTGGCTCATTGACGAGATCGCGGGCGAGCACGACGCCGTCAGCGAGCGCTGCGCGGCGCGTCCAAGACTTCTCCGCTGATGCCGGATTTGCGCAGGCAAAATTCAATTCGATTTTTTTCGGGCGTTGCTCCTCGTCGTTTTTACGCTTGGTTTTGTAGAGATCGAACGTGTACGCGCGAAGCCGCGCGCCAAGCGCAAGTTCAGCCACCTGATCGGGCTTGAGGGCTCCAAATCCCAGTTCAGCAACAATCGTCGCAACCGCGGCGGCACCGGGCAATTTCGCCATTGCGGCACCGCCTAGCTTGACCAGATCGCGGGAGCTCGGCGCGGTGTCCTTGCCGGTGCCGACCACCACCAATCTCGGTACTTCAAGCCCTGCGGGGGCGATCACGTCTAGGCTTGAGCCGCTCTTGCCGGTGAACCGGTCTGCCGCCGCCGCGCGCCGTAGGGTCTCTCCCATGCGCGACACGATGCGCCGGCTTGCTGGGCCAAATTTCAAATTTTCCCCGCAGAACAGAATAAGAACGCCATGCCAGCTTGTGAATGGCACGAAGCCGGGTTTGAGGGCGGCGGCCATGTGTAATCCTTGGTCAAAACCTGTGATCGGGTGCGAAGCGGCGGGACTGTGACGTTTGCCGGCGATTTATGGACCGGACCGGTGCGCGTGCAAAGCGGCGTTTTACTCCGGAAGGGGCTTTTTGCGGCTCCGTTTCTCAAACGGCCGTATTAACGCTTTAGTGTGCATGTTCAATAGCTTTGCCTTGGCAGGGCCATTTTGTGAACGCATGAAATTACCGCGTTTGGGGAGATCGGGTGCCGGGGCCGCTGCTGCGTCAAAAATCGACGCCGCCATGGATACCGACAGTGGGGGATGTTCAGTCCGATGGGGTCGATCGGCCGGTACATGTTTCGCGCCACGATGGGCGCGTTCCTGATCACCCTGGTCAGCCTAACCATCGTGATCTGGTTCACGCAGGCGATGCGCGATTTCGACCTGATCACGAGTCAACGCCAAACGCTGCTCGTTTTCATCGGCATCACCGGGATGATCATTCCACTCCTGGTAATGATGATCGCGCCGATCGCGGTCGTTATGGCGGTAGCGCATGTCCTCAACAAGCTCAGTTCGGATTCAGAGATCATCGTGATGAACGCGGCTGGAGTGTCGCCCTGGCGATTGCTCCGGCCATTCCTCGCCGCCGCCGCTGTCGTTTCGCTGCTCGTGGCGGTCATTGCCGCTTACGTGTCGCCGCGCAGCTTGCGGGAATTGCGCGACTGGGGCGCGCAGGTGCGCGCCGATATTCTCACTAATATCGTGCAGCCGGGCCGCTTCACCACGGTCGGCGGCAATCTCACGTTCCACATCGCAGATCGAAGACCAAATGGCCTGCTGGTTGGAATTTTTGTCGATGACCGGCGCGATTCCGCTGTCCACTCGACCTACCTCGCCGAACAGGGCGAGATCGTAAAGAACGACGCGGCGTCGTTCCTGGTGCTTCAGGGCGGCAGCATTCAACGATTTGAGACGGGACAGCGCGATCCCCGGATCGTCACTTTCGATCGCTATCCGTTCGATCTCTCTCAGTTCACCGGCGGGCCGCAAAATGTCGTCTACACGGTGCGTGAGAAATACATCTGGGAGCTGTTGTGGCCGAGTTCTAACGACGCCCTCTATGCTGCGCAGCCGGATCAGTATCGATCGGAGTTGTACGATCGGCTGGCCACTCCGCTTTATCCGCTGGCCTTCATCATCATCGCCTACGCCTTTCTCGGCCCGCCGCAGACGACACGCCAAAGCCGCACGCTTGCACTGCTGGGCATGATCGGCGCGGTCGCGCTGCTGCGGCTTACCGGGTTCCTTAGCGTGATCGTGGGCGTGCGCGTGCCTGGCGTTTTAGCTTTGCAATACGTTGCGCTATGCGGCTCGATGGCTGCCGGGCTTTGGCAAATCTCACGCGGCCGCGCAGTCGAACCCGCGGCTGCCATATCGCGACTTGCAACCGCAATCGGCGAGCGCCTGGCGCGCGCGGCCGAGAGCTAAGAGGCGGGCATGATCGCTGGAACGCTCTCGCGCTACTTCGCAATGCGGTTTGTCGGCTCGGTTGTCGGCTCACTCATCGGCGTAATCGCACTTGCCGCCATGATCGATTATGTCGAACTAATGCGGCGGGGCGCAGACTGGCCCAACGCTACGGCCTGGCTGCTCGCGAAAATATCAATGTACCGCGTCCCGCAGCTCACCGAACGCATTTTGCCGTTCACAGTGCTCGTTGGCGCGATGTCCTGTTACCTGACACTGTCGCGCCGCCACGAACTCGTCGTTGCGCGCGCCGCCGGTGTGTCCGCATGGCAGTTTGTAGCGCCGGCAGTGGTCGCGGCATTCATCTTCGGAACCATCGCGACCACACTCTACAATCCCTTCTCGGCGATGTTGCATGAGCGCTCCAAGCGCCTGGAAGCCGACATGCAAGGCGCCACGCTATCAGCACTACATCAGTCGACGAGCGGTTTTTGGGTGCGGCAAAAAAGTAGCGACGGCGCCGCTATCATCAATGCTCTTTCCAGCCGCGAGCAAGGCGCGCAGCTCGGCGGCGTAAGCGTCTATACTTTCGACAATTCGGGACATTTCCAGGAGCGCATCGAGGCGAAGAGCGCGGCCTTGCAGGAGGGCTACTGGCGCCTGGAAGACGCGCGGATCTACGTTTCGGGCAAAGCGCCGGATTTGGAACAGATCTATCGCCTGCCGACGAACCTGACGCTGGAGCAGGTACGCGAAAGCTTCGCGACGCCGGAAACCGTGCCGTTCTGGCAATTGCCCAGTTATATCGAACTCGCCGATCAGGCCGGTCTGCTCGCCGCCGGTTACCGCCTGCAATACCAGCAGCTCCTGGCCCGACCATTTCTGCTCGCCGCGATGGTCCTCTTAGCCGCATCGGTGAGTCTGCGGTTCTTCCGGTTCGGCGGCGTACAGAAGATGATCTTGAGCGGAATCTCTGCCGGATTCCTCCTTTTTGTTCTGTCGAAGATCACGGAAGACATGAGCAAATCGGAGCTCTTGTCACCGGTGGCTGCGGCATGGATTCCGGTGGTCATCGGCGGGCTAACCGGCTTTGTCGCGCTGCTCTACCAGGAGGACGGCTAGTGACGAGCTGGCGGCGGCCTCTCGGTACTGCTTTTGGACGTGCCGCTCGCATGCAGGCAACGGCCCTCGCTGCGCTGCTCACGCTTGTGGTCGGTGTCGTTGTCGCGCCCGTTCCGCTGGCCGCGCAGGGCGTCAGCAGTCTCATGCACTTTCCGCCGCGCCCACCGGCGCCGCCGCGCAAGCCGCCGCCGCCGTCGAACGCTCCGATGCTCGTGCAGGCGACCGAGATCAAATACGACTACAGCAATAACTCGGTTGCCGCAGTCGTCAATGTGCAGATCTATTACGGTGGCGCGACCATCGAAGCCGATCAGGTCATCTACGATCAGACGACCAAGCGGCTGCGCGCCGAGGGCAACGTTCGCCTCACCGAGCCAGACGGCAAGATCACCTATGGCCAAGTGATCGATCTTACCGACGACTATCGCGACGGATTTGTCGATTCGCTGCGGCTGGAGACGACGGACGATACGCGGTTTGCCGCGTCACGCGCCGATCGCGCGAGCGGCAACTACACCGTCCTGCAAAACGGCGTCTATACGGCGTGCGAGCCCTGCAAGGACGATCCGCGAAAGCCGTCGCTCTGGCAGGTCAAGGCAGCCCGCATCATCCACGATGAGGGCGAGAAAATGCTCTATTTCGAAGACGCCCGCGTCGAGTTTTTCGGCGTGCCGCTCGCTTATGTGCCGTTCATGTCGGCGCCCGATCCTACGGTCAAGCGCAAGAGCGGTTTTCTCTTTCCAAGCCTTTCCCAGACCTCGCAATACGGCTTCGGCATCGAACCAAAATATTTTTGGGCGCTGGCACCGAATTACGATCTCTCGCTATCGACACTGTTGACCACCAAGCAAGGCGTCCTGTTCAAGGGCGAATGGCGCCATCGCCTGCTCGACGGCGCTTATTCGATCAGAGCCGCCGGAATTTTTCAGCAGGATCCTGGCTATTTCGCCAACCGCGACGGTGCCAATAGCCCGACCGCGAACACATTTCGCGGCGTCGTTCAAACAGCAGGCCAATTCGCGCTGACCGACAAATGGGTGTGGGGCTGGACCGGACTGTTGGTGACGGATAGCCAATTTTTGTACGACTATCAGCTTAGGCAGTTTTCCGGCGCCTTTGATCCGTTCCAGACCGGCTTTGCGGCGGAGGGAGTCTCTCAGCTTTATCTCAGCGGCGCCGGCGAGCGCAGCTATTTCGATATCCGTTCAATTTATTATTACGGCTTCTCTGAATTCGATCACCAGCGTCAGATCCCGATCATTCACCCGGTCCTCGACTATTCGAATGTACTGCCGCAGCAACTGCTAGGCGGCGAATTCAGCTATAAAGCCAATCTCACCAGCTTAACGCGGCAACAGGCCGAGTTCGATGCCATTACGCAGATGGCGCAAGGCAGCGGCGTCTGCAACAGCCCGACTGCCAATACCGCTATACCGGCAAATTGCCTGTTGCGTGGCGTACCGGGCGACTACACGCGTTTCTCGGCACAAGCCGACTGGCGCCGCACGCTCGTCACCGACAACGGCCAGATGATCACACCTTTCATTCGCGTGCGAGGCGATGTCGCGACACTTGCGTTAGACAATGAGCCCGGCGTGTCGAACTATATCTCGACCGCGAGTAGCGGACTTGCGCGCGCAATGCCGGCAGCAGGCGTCGAATACCGCTATCCATTTATCAGTGTCGCCTCCTGGGGAACGCAAACCATCGAGCCGATCGCTCAGCTCATCCTGCGGCCCAATGAGATGAGCATCGGAAAGTTTCCCAATGAAGACGCGCAGAGCCTGGTCTTCGACACCAGCAATTTGTTTGAAATCGACAAGTATTCGGGATGGGATCGCGTGGAAGGCGGCAGCCGCGTGAATGCGGGCATACAATATACCGCGCAGGTGAATCGGGCGGGATCGCTCAACGTTATGTTCGGCCAGTCCTATCGGCTGTTCGGGCAGAACTCGTTCGCAGTCGGCGACAACGCCAATACCGGACTCGACAGCGGCCTCGATAAAAACGTTTCCGATTACGTCGGGCGCGTCACCTATCAGCCGAATCAAACCTACTCATTCACGGTGCGTGGGCGGTTCGATGAGAAAACATTCACGCCGCAACGGCTCGAAGTCGAGACACGCGCCAATTTCGAGCGCTGGACCCTGCAGCTCTTGTACGGCGATTACGGACCTCAACCACTGCTCGGATTTCTCACACGCCGGGAAGGCCTTCTTGCCGGTGCCTCTCTGAAGGTGACGGAAAATTGGATTCTGCTCGGCTCGACGCGATACGACATTGAAAACGACCGTTTCGACCAGGCACGGCTTGGCGTCGGTTATGTCGACGATTGCTTCATGTTGTCGGTGAACTGGTTGGCCGGGTATACCTACACCACGGCTGCGGCCGCTCCTGTCCGAAACAACACTGTCATGCTGCAATTCAGCTTGCGCACACTTGGTCCCGATGCCTTGGCGCCGGTGGGCGCGACGTACTGAATTGTGCGCGCAAGTGCGGAATTGACCCATGGTTGTGAGGCGGTCGTGAGGGTAAAAACTGGATATTGGGGAACTGACGTGAAGGAGAGGAACTAGTGACGCCGCCAATCAGTTTGCGTCGTGCATCCAAATGTTTTGCTTCGGCCGCGCTCATCGTTGCGGTAATTGCCGCGGCCACATTCCCCGCGCGGGCGCAACAGGTCGTTCTACTTGTGAACGGCACGCCGATCACCGATCTCGATATAGCGCATCGCCAGAAATTTCTCGAAATGAGCACCCATAAAAAGCCGGGCCGACAAGAAGCGATTGACAGTCTCGTTGACGAGACGCTGGAACTGAGAGAAGCGCAGCGCTATTCGCTTGATCCGTCCGATGCAGACGTCCAGCAAGCGTATGACAATGTCGCCGACGGCATGGGCGTGGATGCGCAGAAACTGACTCAAATTTTGAGTAATGGTGGCGCCAGCGCAGATACGCTTAAACACCGGCTCAAGGCGCAAATAGCATGGACGACTCTGGTACGTGGACGGTACAAAGTCAGCCTGGAGATTGCCGATAAAGACGTCGAAGCCGAACTCCAGCTGCATCAGCCGGATGAAAAACGTCAGACAGGTTATGAGTACACGATGCGCCCCATCGTTCTCATCGTACCGCGGGGATCGCCGGATTCCATTTACGAAGCACGTAAGCGCGATGCCGACGCGCTGCGTGGCCGTTTTGTGAGTTGCACCGATGGGATTCCGTTCGCGCGGGGCCTTCCAGAGGTTGCCGTACGCGATCCGGTCAATAAGTCGTCTGCCGATTTACCGCCGGCTCTCCGCAGCATCCTCGACAATGTCGAGGTTGGTCATTTGACACCGCCGGAACAGACGCCAGAGGGTATACAGATGTTTGCCATCTGCTCGAAAAGGGAATCGAAGACCGAATCGCCAGGGCTCAAAGAGGTTCGCGACAAAATTTTCGAAAAGAAATTTGGCGTCAAGGCCAATCGTTATCTTGCCGATTTGCGACGCCAGGCGATGATCGAATACAAATAAAGGTCTGCGCTCCTATTGATGGACCAACCGGTTTTCAGTCCTCGTCTCATGCTGTAGAAGCGATTTGTGCAACCCTTGGCATTGACGCTCGGCGAACCCGCCGGGATCGGTCCCGATCTTGCGCTGGCCATTTGGCAGCGGCGCGCCGAGCTTGACATACCGCCCTTTTACATGGTCGGCGAACCCGAATTTCTCGGCCGGCGCGCCGCTCAGCTCGGCTTGCGTATCCCGATCGAACGCGCCACCCCGGCCACGGCCGTGGCGATATTTCGCTCGGCGCTTCCAGTGGCCGCGCTTGGCTTCTCAATCAGTGCCGAGGCAGGCAAGCCCGATCAGTCAAGCGCGCCCGCGGCGGTGGCGGCCATCCGCCGCGCCGTTGCCGATGTCCTGGCCGGATCGGCGGCCGCTATTGTGACCAATCCGGTCGCCAAGAA
>CATPBC010000261.1 GCA_955652195.1 uncultured Xanthobacteraceae bacterium
CGATGATGTCTGGCGTACCCGAACGTCGCACGCATAGCTACGTGCGGCATGGTACGACCTCGCTGTTCGCCGCCCTCGATGTCGCCTCGGGGTTTGTCATCGGCAAATGCTACAAGCGTCACCGGGCGGTCGAGTTCTTGAACTTCCTCAAAGAGATCGATGCGCAAGTGCCCGAAGGGCTCGATATCCATATCGTCATGGATAACTATGCCACTCACAAAACCCCCAAGATTAAGGCGTGGCTAGCCCGCCGGCCGCATTACCATGTCCACTTCACGCCGACTTCGGCGTCATGGATCAATCAGGTCGAGCGCTGGTTCGCCGAGCTCACCAGAAAGCGGCTCCGGCGAGGTGTTCATACCTCCGTCAGGCAACTCGAAGCCGATATCCGTTCTTTCATCGATCGGCACAACAAAAATCCCAAGCTCTTCAAATGGACCAAATCTGCCGACCAAATCCTGGCTTCGGTGAAACGCTTCTGCCACAAAGCGCAGCAGACATTATGCGGCGAACTTTAGATTCACGTGACTAGGGCCGCGCTACATTCACCCGCGGGATCTCCCGATCATCGGCGGTTATAGCGGGGGCTGACATCCCGGCAATCTCGGGACGGTTCGTGGACGGTGCTTTTCGCGCCGATGGGAGCGCGATAGGCTAACGGGCCGGCGGTCGCCGTGCCGGCAAGGCCCCGCGCGCTGGATCATGCCGCTGCAACGCCGACAATTCCTGCGCCTCACCGGTGCCGCCGCGGCCATGCCCGCGCTCGTGCCCACGACTTGGCATATGGCTTACGCGGCCGATTATCCGACGCGACCGGTTCGCATCATCGAAGGTTTCGGCGGCGGCAGCACGCCGGATCTGGTGTCGCGATTGGTCGGGCAATGGCTCTCGGAGCGCTTGAGCCAACCCTTCGTGGTCGAGAGCCGCACCGGCGCCGGCAGCAATATTGCCACGCAAACCGTGGTGAGCGCGGCGCCGGACGGCTACACGCTGCTGACCGTGGTCACGGCCAACGCCATCAATGCAACGCTGTACGAAAAACTCGATTTCGATTTTCTTCGCGATATCGCGCCGATCGCCGGACTGATCCGGCTGCCGATGGTGCTTCTGGTCAATCCGTCGTTCCCTGCCGGCACATTTGCCGAATTCATCGCCTATGCGAAAGCCAATCCAGGCAAGATCAATATCGCTTCGCCCGGCGTCGGCACGCCGATGCATGTCGCGATCGAGCTCCTTAAACTTCAGGCCGGCCTCGATCTGGTTCATATCGCCTATCGCGGTCCCGCCGCGGCGTTTACCGATTTGTTTGGCGGCCAAGTGCAGGCTTTCATCATCACCGTCTCCACGGCAATCGGTTTCGTGCGCGCCGGCAAGGCGCGCGCGCTGGCGGTGACGACCGCGACCCGCGCCGACGTGCTGCCGGATATCCCGGCCATCGGCGAATTTTTCTCCGGCTTTGAAGCGAGCGCTTGGGATGGGTTCGGCGCGCCCAAAGCCACGCCGGCCTCGATTATCGACAAGCTCAGCAGCAACATCACGGCAGGGCTTGCCGATCCGCAGCTTAAAGCGCGCATCAAAGAGCTCGGCGGCGACACCGAGCCGATGCCGTCGACGCAATTCGCCCCCTTCATTGCCGAAGAGACGGCAAAGTGGGCTAAGGTGGTCAAGTTTTCAGGCGCCAAGGTGAATTGAAATCGGCGCATTCGTGCGGGGGGCTATCGCCATGAAACTTGCGCGCCGGGAATTTTTGGGCGTCGCCGCTGGCGCTGCCGCGTTGGCGAGCGGCCCGCGTTCGGCCGCGGCGGCACTTTACCCGGACCGGCCGATCCGGCTGATCCTGCCGTTTCCGCCTGGCGGGGTGTTCGACATCATCGGCCGGCCGTGGGCCGACAAGGTCAAGACGAGCCTCGGTACGGTCTTCGTCGACAATCAGCCAGGCGCCGGCGGATCGTTGGCGGCGCAGCTCGTCGCGCACGCGCCGGCCGATGGCTACACGATCTTTCTCGGTGGTTCGACGATCCATCTCACTGAAATGATTTTGCGCGAGCACCCGCTGCTCGACCCGATGAAGGAATTGGCGCCGGTCTCGATGGTGGCGATCACCTGCTATGCCATCGTCGTGAATCCCGCGGTGCCCGTGCACACGCTCGGCGAGCTGGTCGCCTATGTGAAAGCCAATCCCGGCAAGCTGGCCTTCGGCTCAGCCGGCACCGGCACGCTGAACCATCTCAGCGGCGAGCTCTTGAAATCGCTGACCGGCATCGCCGACCTTCCGCATGTGCCGTACCGCGGCGCCGGGCCGGCCATTGCCGACGCTATCGGCGGCCAGATTCCGATTATCGTCCCGGCGATGACCAATCAGGTGCTTGAATTTCACCGCACCGGCAAGCTGCGGCTGTTGGCGGTCACCAATCCGACGCGTATCGCCATTGCGCCTGACATACCGACCGCGGTCGAAGCCGGCGTCCCGGGCTTGGTCTCGCAGCAGGTGCTGGGGCTGTTCGCGCCGGCCGGAACGCCGAAGCCGATCATCGCCCAAATCGACGACGCCAATCATCGCGCCATGGCGGACGCGGCCTATCGGCAATCGCTGGTCGATGCCGCGGTTATCCCGGTGCCGGATTGGAAGATCGAGCAATTCGACGCGTTCATGAGTTCGGAGCTGGCGCGCTGGACGCCGCTCGTTAAGACGATCGGCGTGCGGTTGGATTGAGTCTGCCGCTCATTAAGCGCTGGGTCTCCGCTTTCGCGGGGACGAGCGAAGGTCCCTTTATCGCCCCGCCAATAATCGTTTCAGCCGCTGCGGCGTCACCGGCAATTCCCGCACCGCATCAGGCATGCCGATGGCGTCGTCGATGGCCGAAGCGATCGTCGCGCCGACCGCGGTGATGCCGCTTTCGCCGGCGCCTTTGATGCCGAGCGGATTGAGCGGCGAGGTATAGTCCTGCTGCAGTAGTACGTCCGGCGTGGGAATTTCGTGCAGCGCCGGAAGCAGATAATCGGCGAAAGTCACCGCCAATGGATCGCCGCGCTCGCTGTAGGTGAATTCCTCGAATAGCGCGCCGCCGACACCCTGCGCGTAGCCGCCGACAATCTGTCCGCGCACCAGCGCCGGATTGATGGCGCGGCCGATGTCGTAAGCAATCCAATAGCGCTCGATCGCGACGCGTCCGGTCTCGGCATCGACCCGCACCACCGCGATGTGGCTGCCGTACGGGTAGACCTGATGCTCGGTCTTGAACCAGCCCTCGGCGGCCAGGCCGGGCTCGCGGTCGCCACGCGCTTTTGCCGTCGGCGAAAGATTCTGCGCGATCGCGGCCAGACTGATCGAGGGTCCTGGTCTCGCGCCTTTGCGCACC
>CATPBC010000262.1 GCA_955652195.1 uncultured Xanthobacteraceae bacterium
CATATACATAGTTTGGAATAATTTACTCATATTGGCCAATACAAAGAAGGAAAATACACAAAGCGCATTCTCAGGCCGCATGCCAATACCTCGCTTTTACTGGCGAGCGTGACCATTCAAGAGGCGTGCCAGAAAGGGCCTATGCCAATCGGATCGCAGTCAAACGCCACAGTTTGAGTTTCACGGGTGAAGCGCAAACCATATGAGGAGCGCGAACAGTCACAACACGGCCACGCATCCTGTCGCTGCGCTCCAGAACAAGGGCTCAGATCGGCGCTGAAAGTCCCTACCGCGAAGGTGCATTTTTCCACTTCGCAGACCTTGAATGAGACCCAGTGCAATACCGCACATAAGGGCAAATATTACTAAAAACCGCAGCGCGTTGAGCATCTTAACTCCAAACACGGGGCTGCCGTTTTTCTAGTAGGTGCGTGCTTTGCGGCATTGCCGACGCTTTAGAATCTGGCGGGCGCCCGGCGGGTTTCCGCCGAGCGCCCTTATTTCACGTCAGCCGGCCTATAAGCCGGGTTCTGGATGGCATGCGAACGCGTTCGCGTGCGTGACGGCCATTCCTCTGGGACGCCGGTTGCCCGGCGCCTCAAGCAACCTACCCGGACGGCCGGATCCGAACACAATCCCGAAGCGCGTGCTTACGCACCGCTTCGCGCCGTCCCTATTCGGTCTTGCTCCCGGTGGGGTTTACCGTGCCGCCGACGTTGCCGCCGACGCGGTGCGCTCTTACCGCACCATTTCACCCTTACCGCAGCGAACGCAAACATGCCGCGGCGGTGTATTTTCTGTGGCACTGTCCCTGGGTTCACACCCGCCGGATGTTATCCGGCACCGTTTGTCCGCGGAGCCCGGACTTTCCTCTCCGGCAACCTTTCGGTTCCGCCGGAGCGGCCGTCCGACCGACTGACAGCAACAGGGATGGGGATATCGAGCTTGCCCGTCAAGTAGCGCGGCCGAACAACCACGTCGCAACGTTAAGGATCAGGGTGCGAGGCGCCGCGTTGCGGTCCGGGCGTGAGCGGCGATGGTCCGGGCGCGGCCGCGGCTGGCAAGCAGTTCCTGCAATGTATTGCGTGTCGATGGGTCGGCGATGCCGTCGACGCGTTCCGGCCGGAAGTGGCGCTGAAAGGCAGTCACGACCTCGAACGTAGTCGAGTCGTATTCGCTGCTTGCTTCCAGCCCGTATCCGTATTCGCGGAACGCTTTTTGCAGGGCGACCACCGCGTCACCACGCGAGCCCGCAGCCAAGGCCTGGCCGAAATCCATGATTGGCGCCGGCTTTACCCAGTGACCGACGCCCGATTCATAAAGCGTTCGCCAGGGAAACTTTTCGCCGGGGTCCTGCTTGCGCGCGGGCGCAATGTCGGAATGCGCCAACACCCGCATCGGCGTAATGGAGTTGCGGGTTTGGATGCTGCGACAGAGCGCGGTGACCGCGGCGATCTGACGGGTGGGAAAATCGGGATAGCCGTGGTCGTGCCCTGGATTGGCGATTTCGATCCCAATCGAGCAAGAATTGATGTCGGTTTCCCCGGCCCATTCCGATTTACCAGCGTGCCAGGCACGACGGCTTTCCGGGACCATTTGAACGATTCGACCATCCTCAAACACGAAATAATGTGCGGAGACATTGCTGTCGCGAGCGCGCAAAAGCTCGAGCGCGGACTGCGCGTCCTGCATGCCGGTGTAATGCAGCACAATCATATCCGGCCGCTGGCCGCCGTTGCGCTCGCCCTGATTGGGTGAGGGCACGACTTCGGCGACAACGGAGGAATCCGGCGTAAACGCGGGACGCAACATCGAACGCGACGGGGGACGTGGCATTGGCACGACTTTAGAAAATCGCCGATGACCGACAAGGTGATTTGCAGGCGCCTGCAAAGAAAACGGCCGGAAAGCGACAGTACGTTGTTTTCAGGTCACAATGAAAAGTCCGCGATCGTATTTTGAAGGTCTTATGCGGTGCCGTTAGGCAACCGCCGACCGTCTTCAACTCTTCCTTAAGCTTACCACTCGCTAATCGGCAGCGACCGAGCTGATGAGCTCGGCTGGCGTCCCGTTGACGGCCATAATTGCCCATGATAGCCCATCTAATCCCATTTAGGCCTGCGGTTATCGGCCTGTTGCGTGTCCGGCGGCAACCGCGCTCCGCAGGCCCGGCGTCGGAGCTGCAGGCCGGCGAGGGGCGAGATGGACCAGTTCGTGTCCCATTACATGCTCCGACTCGATGCGAAAGGACGCGTTTCGGTGCCGGCATCATTCCGGGCGGTCTTGGCACGCGACGGCTTCGAAGGACTTTATTGCCATCCGGCGCTCGATCGGCCGGCGCTCGATGCCGGGGGCAATGCTTTACTCGCCGAGATTCAAGCGTTGATTGCAGGATATGCGCCCTATTCCGAACAGCGCGAGCAATTCGCCTTGTCGCTTTACGGCACGAGCGAGACGCTCAAGATCGACAGCGAGGGCCGCGTGGTGCTGACGGAGACGCTGAAAGTCCATGCCGGCATCACCGATGCTGCGACCTTCGTCGGTCTCGGCCACAAATTTCGAATCTGGGAACCCAGCCGCTTTCGCGCGGAGCTCGCGGAGGCCACCGAGAAGGTCCGCGCGTTCAAGCAGGAGCTGGGGACCCGGATGGCGGCGGCAAAACCGCTCGGAGCACGGGAATGACAGCGGGCAGCGGCAGCGATGCTGTCGCTGGCGGACCGGTCCGTCACATTCCCGTGCTCGCCCGCCTCGCCATCGACTGGCTCGCGGTAAAACCCGGCGGTCTTTACGTCGACGCGACCTTCGGCAGCGGCGGCTATACACGCGCGATCCTGCAAACAGCCGGTGCGCGCGTGATCGGGATCGACCGCGACCACACCGCGGTTGCGCAAGGCGCGCCGCTGATCGAACAAGCGCAGGGCCAACTTCAGCTCGTCGAGGATCGTTTTTCCAATCTGGACGCAATTCTGGAATCGATTCCAAGCGGCGCCAATCGCGCCGACGGCATCGTATTCGACCTCGGTGTCTCCTCGATGCAACTGGACGAGGCAATGCGCGGATTTTCGTTTCGGCTCGACGGGCCGCTCGACATGCGCATGGGCAGTCGTGGACCGAGCGCAGCCGATGTCGTGGCGCGCGCCGAAGAACGCGAGCTCGCCGCGATCATCGCGCGATTGGGAGAAGAAAAGCACGCCCGCGCCGTCGCGCGAGCGATCGTCCGAGCGCGGACCAAGCGGAACATAGATTCGACGCGCGCGCTTGCCGAGATTGTGGCGGCAGCAGTGCCGGGACGGCACGCGGCAATCCACCCGGCGACACGAACTTTCCAGGCGCTGCGCATTTTCGTCAACGATGAGCTGTCCGAACTGGCACTCGGACTTGCGGCCGCTGAGCGCGCGCTCGAGCCTTTGGGTCGGCTTGTGGTGGTCGCCTTTCACTCCCTCGAAGACCGTATCGTCAAAACTTTCCTCGCCGAGCGCAGCCGCGGACCCGCCGGCTCACGCCATCGACCCGAAATAGCAGCGCCGCGCCCAACATTCCGCGTGCTGACGCCGCGGCCGCTGACGCCGGACCAATCCGAAGTCGCCGCCAACCCGCGCGCGCGATCAGCAAAACTGCGCGCGGCGGAGCGAACCGACGCGCCTGCGCGTGCAACCGGTGTGGAGCATCTTCTGCCGCCGCTGCCGCAGCTTGCCGACATGATGCGAGGCCGGCCGTGATTCTCCGCGTCCTGAATTTATTGGTGATCGGCATGCTGGTGCTCGCCGCTGCTTACGTCTATCGCATCAAATTCGACGCCACCGTCCAGGCTGAGCGCCTTGCAAAATTGCGCGGCGAGTTGCGCCACGAACGCGACAAGGTCGCAGCGCTGCGTGCGCAATGGGAGCAATTGGACAATCCAGCGCGCATCGAAGCGCTGGCAAAGCGACTTTTACCGCTGCGGCCGATCGCTCCAACGCAATTCGACGGGCTCGATCGCTTGCCCGAGCGACCAGCCCAAGACGTTGCGGCGCGCGCGGATCCAATAGGCGGAATAATCGAAAACCTCGAACAGTCGAACAAAATCGACGCGACCGGGACGCTCCCAGCGTGGGCCAGTCCGGTGCGTACGCCGGTAGGATCGAGACAATGAGCGCAGCCGTCGAGCCGCTGGCCGCCGCATCCGCAATCGCGCCCGCTCGCCGGCGGTCATGGCGGTCATGGCGGTCATGGCAGTCATGGCGTCAGTGGCAATGGCAATGGCTGATCGGCAGGGTTCTCTACGGCACCGCTGTGGACCGTCACGCCAAGGCGCGGGCGCGGATCGGATTGGCGATCATTGCCTTTGCAGCCGTCTATTCGATTATTGCCGCACGGCTCGTGATGTTCGCGCTTGCCTCCAACAGCCATGCCACGCATCGCGTCGTATCGAGCGACGCGATCGCAACCGCGCGGCCGGATATTCTCGATCGCAACGGCATCGTCTTGGCGACCGATGTGCGCGTGCCGTCGCTCTATGCCGAGCCCCGCCGTCTCATCGATATCGACGACGCGATCGAACGGCTCACGGCGGACCTGCCGGACGTCGACGGCGCTGAACTGCGCGACCGGCTTTCCACAAAGCGCGGCTTTGTCTGGCTGCGGCGCGACATCACGCCGGAGCAGCAGCGCGAGATCTATCGTCAAGGCTTGCCGGGCATCGGCTTTCTGAACGAGAACAAGCGCGATTACCCGGACGGCGCTGAGATTTCGCACCTCATCGGTCACGTCAATATCGATAACCAGGGCATCGCCGGAATCGAGAAGTGGCTCGACGGCCAGGGATTGGCCGCGTTGCATATGGCGGGCTTGGCGACGGATCGGCTGCAAAACCCCATCGAGCTTGCGGTCGATTTGCGTATTCAGCATGTGCTGCACGAGGAACTTGCCGCAGCGCGCACGAAATTTGGCGCGCTCGCTGCCGCCGGCCTCGTTCTCAACGTGCGGACCGGCGAAGTTCTGGCCATGGTGTCGGAGCCGGATTACGACCCGAATAATCCGCGCGAAGCGCTCGATCCGTCACGCATCAATCGACTGACCACCGGCGTGTTCGAGATGGGATCGACGTTCAAGGCATTCACTGTCGCCATGGCGCTCGATTCGGGGAAGGTCACGCTCAAGTCGACCTTCGACGCGCGCATGCCGCTGCACATGGGACGGTTCGATATCCATGACTTCGAGGCGCAACACCGCGTGCTCTCGGTCCCGGAGATCTTCACCTATTCGTCCAATATCGGCGCGGCGCGAATGGCACTTGCGATCGGCGTCGATGGCCACAAAGCGTTTCTAAAAAAAATCGGTCAACTTGATCGGCTGCGCACCGAACTGCCGGAAAGCGCCGAACCGATCGTGCCCAAGCGCTGGGTAAATCTCAACACCGCCACCATCGCCTTCGGACATGGCCTTTCGGTCGCGCCGTTGCAGGCGGCGATGGGCGTCGCCGCGGTCATGAACGGCGGCACTCTCATTCCGCCGACATTTCTCAAGCGCTCGGAGGCGGATGCGCAAGCGCTCGGCAAGCGCGTCATCAAACCGGAAACGAGCGCCGTCATGCGCTACCTGATGCGGCTGAACGTCGAAAGGGGAACCGCGGCCAAAGCCGACGTGCCCGGCTACTATATTGGCGGCAAGACCGGCACCGCGGATAAAGTGGTCAACGGCCGCTACTCCAAAGCCAAAGTGCTGACTGATTTCATCGCCGTGCTGCCGGCCGACCGGCCGCGTTATGTCTTGTTGATCATGCTCGACGAGCCGCACGCGACGCCCGAGACGCATGGTTTCACTACGTCCGGATGGAACGCAGTGCCGACCGGCGGCGCCGTCGTCGCGCGCATAGCGCCGCTGCTGGGCATCGCGCCGCGCATGGACCTGCCAAGTGCGGATCAGTTGATACTGGCCTCACTCAAGGAAAGCAGGTAAGGCGATAATCGCATCGTCGACGCCAATAAGTTGTGCAAGAAGCTCAACATGAAGCTTCGCGAAATTGCGCCCGCTGACGGAGAGTTCGAGGCGCGCCACGCCGAAATTGAAGTTAGCGGAGTGACGGCAGATAGCCGCACCGTAAAACGCGGCGACGTATTCGTCGCCATTGCAGGCGGCAAGACCGACGGTCTGCGCTTTGTTACTGCGGCCATCGCTGCCGGCGCGGCGGCGATCGCAGCCGAGCATGCACCGCCGACGCCGTTGCCAGCCGGAATTGCGTTCATGCGCGTTGCCAATGCACGGCGCGCCATGGCGTCGATTGCCGCCAAATTCTATCCGCGCCAACCGCGCACCATCGCCGCCGTCACCGGAACAAGCGGTAAAACTTCGGTGGTGGCCTTCACGCGGCAAATCTGGGAAGCCAACGGCCATTACGCCGCGAGCATCGGGACGATCGGTATCGTATCGCCGCGTGGCGAAAGCTACGGCTCGCTGACAACGCCTGACCCAGTCGAACTGCATCGCTCGCTCGATGCGCTCGCCGCCGAAGGCGTGACCCACCTGGCGATCGAAGCGTCATCGCATGGGCTCGATCAATATCGGCTCGATGGACTGCGCATTGCGGCGGCGGGATTCACCAATATCACGCGCGACCATCTCGACTATCATCCGAATTTCGAAGCCTATCTTACCGCCAAGCTGCGGTTGTTCGACGAATTGCTGCCGGACGGCGCAGCCGCGATCATCAATGTCGATGACGATCATGCGCAAGTCGTCACCGCTGCTGCCCTTACGCGCGGACTTGCGATCACAACGGTCGGACGCAAAGGAACGGGAATTCGGCTGATTGACTGTGCGCGCGACGGTTTCGGCCAAAAACTCCAGCTTGAACATGGCGGCAAGCTTTACCGGGTCCGCATGCCGCTAGTCGGCGAATTCCAAGCCGAGAATGCGGTGGTCGCTGCCGGTCTCGCCATCGCCAGCGGCGACG
>CATPBC010000263.1 GCA_955652195.1 uncultured Xanthobacteraceae bacterium
ACTTCTTGATAAATAGCTGCCCGTTGCGCTGAGCTGAGTATAAGCTTCTGGTCGATGGCGCCGCTCACTCCGGTATCGTTGCCCGGAGCTGTGGGATTTGTGGGACTAATTGTTTGAGCGCCAGCGTTGAATGCACCAAGGCAGCAGCCGAGCAGCGCTGCCGCGAGCGTGACAGAAAATGAGCCGCGATTTTTCATCGGCTGCTCCCTTGCTGCTTTGCTTGGTTCGTAGACCCGCGCGTTGCTCAAGGCGGCACGCGGGCCGTCGCTTCTTCCTGAACTCCTGACCTGATCCGTTATCGCGGTATCGCCTGCACAGCGATACCGGTTATCGGATCAATGACCAAGATGCGGTCGGGCTCGTAGACATAACGATAGATGACCGGTTGCGTTGCTACCGGAGCGGTAACAACGTCATATACCGGCGTCGAGTAACCGTAGTTTGAGTAGCCGTAGACCGGCGCGGGCGGCACGGGAGCCGGCGCGGCGTCATAAAGCGGCGCTGTCGAATACCCGTAGACCGGTCCCGGATAAATGTCTGCGACGGGCGTTGCAACGGCCGCGGGCGCGACGTCATAGAGAGGCTGCGGAGCGGCGGCCACGGTTCCAGCAACGACCGCAGGCGCAGCCGGCATCACGCGTCGCGTAATGGTGCGGGTGGTCACGATTTGCCGGCGCACCGGCGGCAATGGCGCTGCCCGGACTGTGCGTACGGTTTGGATCGTTTGTATCGTCTCAGTGGGTTGCACGAGGGGCGCCGCCGGTACGGTAACCAAGCGCGGTTGCGCGATCACTGCAGGCGCTGGTTGGGCCGTAATTACCGTCTGCGCATGCGCGGCAGGCGCGCCGATTGCGAGCGCCAAGCCAACCGCCGCATAAGGAAGATTGAATCTCATTGGCCTACTCCATTTCCAGTAGCGTTCGAACGTTGGAACCCGAGCCACAACCCCAACGCCCTTGGCCGCGGCCCGTTCCTCAGCAAGGTCCGCGTCAACCCCCGCATTGGAACCTGGGCCGGGAAACCACCCCGGAATTCAAAGTTTTAGGGCGGGGACAGGCATAGCGAGTGGTTAACAGTTCCAGCGCCGCAAATTCGACGCGCAAATTCGGCGCAGTTGTGCCGGTTCCGCCACCGCTATTGTTGGGCCAAAGGCCGCCGGAGCAGCGCTGCGATTGGCAGTGTCAACAAGACGAATGAGGCGACCAGCATTAATGCAGGCCGCACGCCCAGCACATCGCCGAGCCGCCCAAACAGGACCGGAGCAAGCGCTCCCGAACCGATCGTGCCGGTGTAGAAAATGCTCAGCGCGCGCGTGCGCCACTGCGGCGTGACCAGATCTGGCACCGAGCCGTACAGCACCGATGAGGTGCCATTGAGCGCGACCCCGATCAGGGGCAGTAAGATGAGCGCCGCATCCAGCGGCAGCGGCGTCAGCGCGAGAATTCCCGCCGCCGTCAATCCTTCCGTCAACCAGACGGTTCCGATCGCGCCGATGCGAGCGCCAATAAACGCGCAGGCAAGCTTGCCCGCCGCGCCGCCGGCGAAAACCAACGTCATCGCCAAACCGACGGTTTGCAAGCTCGCGCCTTTTTCCGTCAGCACGAACGGCAGAAACAGCAGAAAAGCCATTCGGGTGGCGCTGTCGATGATGCCGATGCTGGTCAACAGCGCAAAGGCGACCGATTGCTGTTTCGGTTTGGGCTCCGCTTTGGGGGAGTCGCGCAGCCTGACGGCCTGTCCGGATTCGTAACGCGGAGCGGCGAACAATATCACTGCAGCAAGGGCGATACCGACGCAGCCCAAGATCACCAGTGCCGGACGCCAAGCCATGACCAAGAGCATCAGCGACAGCGTCGCTGGTACCGTCATCTTTCCCAAATCGCCGGAAAAATTATACGCGCCTAGCGCCTTGAGTGATTGCGGTCCGGCAAAGGCGCGAGCGACAAGCGCAGAGGCTATCGGATGCTGGGCGCTCGCGCCGATGCCACTGATCAGGAGCGCACAGAGCAGCATAGCCATGCCGGTACTCAATCCGGCAAAGCAATAACCAGCGCCGGCGAGCGCGGTGCCAAGCGCGAGTATGAGCGGCGCGCCGAACCGCTCCGACATTAAGCCCGCAGGAATTTGCAAACAGGCCATCGCACCGACGAACATGCTTCGGAGCACGCCGAGCGCGGCATAGGTCAGGCCGAATTCGGCCTGCCATAATGGCAGCATGATGTAGATGAGATCGGTGTAGCCGTCGTGCAGCGCATGCGCTACGCCTGCAACCGAAGCGGCGCGCCGCTGTTCGCTTGAGATCCGCGGCGCGAGCGCGGTGAAATTTTCCCAGGAGAGCCTCGGCATGGCCATGACCACGGTCCTAAATGTCCCACCGCTGTCCGTCAACAAAGGCGATCGGAGGATGCGCCCGATCTTTGCGGCGCGGATGGCGCGAGTGCTTTGGCCGTTGCAATCAGCTGCGATTGACCACTGCAATCGCGCAGTGCAGTCTCCGGTCGGCTAAGAGTGCACAATGGGGTGGCTCCATGTTCGGCCTTGGCGATCTTTTCCAGTGGGAGCGGTTCGTCACGCCCACTGTGATCAAGGTCTTTTATTGGTTGGCAGTCGTCATTTCGATCCTGCTCGGTTTTGCCGGCGCGGTTAGTTCACTGACGACCATGGCGTATAATCCATTTGTCGGCGTCATCTTTCTCATCGCCAGCGTGCTCGGCGCCTGCATGGGCATTGTCATGTCTCGTATCGCTGCCGAATTCGTGCTCATTGTATTTCGCATCAACGAGCATCTGGGGGCCATCAGAAATCAAGGCGGCTTCAGGAATCAGTGAATCCGATCGGATTATCGATCAATGTCTCGCACCATTATGGGCTGAAGCGAAAGTGCATGACGTCGCCGTCCTGCACAATGTAGTCCTTGCCCTCGAGCCGCATTTTGCCAGCCTCACGGGCGCCGGCCTCGCCGCCGCAAGCGACATAATCGTCGTATGAAATCGTTTCGGCGCGGATGAAGCCGCGCTCGAAATCACTATGGATCACGCCCGCGGCCTGCGGCGCCTTGGTGCCGCGGGTGACCGTCCAAGCGCGGGTCTCTTTTGGACCGGCGGTAAAGAACGTGACAAGATCGAGAAGCGCATAGCCGGCCGCGATCAAGCGATCGAGCCCCGCTTCTTTCAAACCGATCGCGGCGAGATAATCTTCCCGCTCGTGAGCCGACAGCACTGCTATCTCTGCTTCGATCTTGGCGGAGATGACGATGGCCGCGGCGCCTTCCTCGTGCGCGCGGGCTTGTACTCGCTTCGAAAAATCGTTGCCGGTAGAAGCAGAGTCTTCGTCAACGTTACAAACGTAAAGCACCGGCAGCGCCGTAAGCAGACCGAGCATCCGGAACGGCTTCTCCTCCTCCGGCTTGCGTTGCGTCAACCGCGCGGGCTTGCCCTCACGCAGCAGCGCCAATGCGCGATCAATGAGGTCAAGCGTCTGGCGCGCTTCCTTGGCCTCTTGATCGGTGCCCCGCGACTTACGCTCCAGTCCTTCGATCCGCCGCTCCAAGCTCTCGAGGTCGGCGAGCATCAATTCGGTTTCGACGGTCTCGATATCGGCAATGGGATCGATGCGCCCTTCGACATGCGTCACGTCGGTATCTTCAAAACAGCGTACGACATGCGCAATGGCGTCGACTTCGCGAATGTTGGCAAGGAATTGGTTGCCGAGCCCCTCCCCTTTTGAGGCGCCGCGCACCAGACCGGCAATGTCGACAAAGGTAAGCCGCGTCGGCACGATGGCCGCCGATTTTGCCAGGGCCGACAATTTTTGCAGCCGCGAGTCGGGTACGGCGACTTCACCGACATTCGGTTCGATCGTGCAAAATGGATAATTTGCCGCTTGCGCTGCCGCAGTTTCGGTCAACGCGTTGAAAAGCGTGGATTTGCCGACATTCGGCAAGCCGACGATGCCGCACTTAAAGCCCATGATTTTTGTTTAGTCTTTATTTGGAGTTGTTATTGCTGGTTTGGTCGTCGGGCTCGGGCTGGCCGAAACCTTTGGCCACCATGGCGAGATGGACCTTGTTCTGGAAGCTGGCATCCTGGCCTCGTGCAATGAGTTCGGCGTTATCGGCCAAAATCGCAATCAGTGCGTCGACCCAGTCGCGGTCGCTTTTCGCGAAATCACTGAGCACATAGCGCTGCACCAGATCCTTGTCGCCGGGATGACCAATTCCGATTCGCACGCGCCGATAATCATTGCCGATATGTTCGGAGATTGAACGCAAACCATTGTGGCCGGCAATGCCGCCGCCAATCTTCACGCGCACCTTGCCGGACGGCAGATCGATCTCGTCGTGAAACACGGTCACGTCGACGGGTGCCAGCTTGTAAAAATGCACGGCTTCGGCGACGGCGCGACCGGATTCGTTCATATACGTGCCCGGCAGCAGCAGCAGCGTGCGCACGCCGCCGAGCGGCCCTTCGCAGGCAAGGCCCTGAAAGCGCCTGCGCCACGGCCCGATGCCGTGGCGCTTGGCAATCTCTTGGACGGCGAGGAAGCCGATATTGTGCCGGTTGCCGACATAGCGCGCCCCCGGATTCCCGAGCCCGACCAGGAGCAGCATCGGCATGGATCCCGTGCTGGGCTACCTCACTTCTTCTCGGCGGGAGCAGCTGCGGGCGCTGCCGCTGGCGCTGCACCCGGTGCGGCGCCAGGCGCTGCACCCGGAGCGGCGCCGGGAGCTGCGCCCTCGGCAGGTACGCCGGCCGCTGCGGCTGCTGCGGCCGCTGCGGCCGCTGCGGCGGCGGCTTCAGCTGCCGCCTTCATTTCTTCGGCGTAACCGGACGGCGGCACGACGGTGACCAGCGTAATGTCGCGCGCGGTGACCACACGCACGCCAGGAGGCAGCGTGATATCGCTAAGGTGTTTGGAATAATTGATGTCGAGCTCGCTGATATCGACCTCGATGCCGCTCGGAATTGCATCGGCGCGACAGCGCACCTCGACGGTGTGCGTGACGATGCTGACGGTGCCGCCGCGTTTGACGCCGGGCGACTGGTCAGCGTTGCGGACATGGATCGGGATGTTGACGCGGATGGTGGCGCCCTCGCCCAATCGCATGAAATCGACATGCAGCGGCAAGTCGCGCACGGGATCGAGCTGGAAATCGCGGGGGATAACGCGGTGCTTCACACCGTCCACCTCGACATCATGGATGGTCGTGAGGAAGTGGCCGGCATAGATGCGCTGGCGCAAATCGGCGAAATCGAGCGAAATCGGCAGCGGCGGCTTGCCGTCGCCATAGATGATTCCAGGTATGCGGCCGGTGCGACGTTCGGCCCGGGCGGCCCCCTTGCCTGCCCGCGAACGCGCCGCCGCCTTGATTAGATTGACGGTCGCCATCGTCTGTCCTCGTCTTAAGCCCTGTAACGAAAGGAAATTCCGCGTCAGCCTCCAGGGGTGCCGGTGAAGCCGCGGTCGCGCGCTTATAGCGGCGCAAGCCCGGGAAAACAAGAAATACGGGCAGGGTCCGGCGCCGCCCGGGTTCTCGGCGGCGAATGCCGGCCGGACGCGCTAAGCCGGCGGTATATCGATGCCCGCAGTTGGCCCGGAGACCGGTTGCTCGACCGGGCGGCTGCCTGGCGCAGGATTGGCAAGCCGGCTTTCAAGTGCCGCGATGCGGGCCTTGAGCGCTTCATTTTCTTCACGCGCGAGCCGTGCCATGTCTTTGACGGCTTCGAATTCTTCGCGCTTGACAACATCCAGATCGCGCAGAAACCGCTCGGTCTGGTTGCGGAACAGCGTCTCGAATTCCCGGCGTACGCCTTGAGCAACGCCGGCGGCATCATTCATTAGCCGGGCAACTTCGTCGAAGAACCGATTCGTTGTCTGCACCATGCTCGCCTCCGGAGCCTTTAGAAATCCGTGCGACCAAATCCATCCGATCCCAGGCCCGCTTGCCTTGCCTAGAGACAATGGCGATGGTGCAAGACAGCCGCAAGAGCCGCGCCAACGGCTCGGCCGTAAATTAACCGCATGAACAAACGTTATGAAGCGGCGCCTTTCAGCGTAGGATTCCCTGGATGCTCGTTATTCCGTTTCCGGCGATCAATCCGGTTCTGATTTCCATCGGTCCGTTTGCGGTGCGCTGGTACGCGCTCGCCTATATCGTCGGGATTATCGCCGGCTGGCTTTACGCGCGCGCCATCATTGCGTCCGAAAGGCTCTGGGGCGGTCGGGCGCCGTTCACGGTGACCGATTTCGACGATTTTGTCATTTGGATCACGATCGGCATCATTCTCGGCGGCCGCATTGGTTATGTGCTGTTCTATAACTTCGCGCATTTTGCCGCCAATCCGATCGAGATTCTGCAGCTCTGGAACGGCGGGATGTCGTTCCACGGCGGCGTTGTCGGCTGCATCCTCGCCG
>CATPBC010000264.1 GCA_955652195.1 uncultured Xanthobacteraceae bacterium
GACCTGCTCCTTGGCGGCGGGGCGCACATCGGTCGCAGTCACTATCGCGCCGAGCCGGCGCGCAGTGGCAATTGCTTGCAGGCCGGCCACGCCGGCGCCCATGATGAAGACCCGGGTCGCGGGGACCGTGCCGGCGGCGGTCATCATCATCGGCAGCGCGCGGCCAAACTCCGCTGCCGCATCGATGACCGCGCGATAGCCGGCCAGATTGGCTTGGCTCGACAGTACATCCATGGCCTGCGCCCGGGTGATGCGCGGCAGGAGTTCCAACGCGAAAGCGATGATCCCGGCCTCCGCCATGGCGCGCAGCGCGCTGTCCTGACCGTAGGGATCCATCATGCCGATGACGATCGCGCCCTTTTTCAGACGCGATAGTTCAGCTGCTTCCGGCCGCCGCACCTGCAGGATCATATCGGCGCCGTTTATGGCGTCGGTAGTAAGCGCAGCGCCCGCCGCTGCATAATCCGCATCGAGAATGCCCGATTTGATTCCTGCGCCTGGCTCCACTGCGACCGCGGCGCCAAGCCCGATCATCTTTTTGACGGTTTCGGGGGTTGCGGCGACGCGCGGCTCGCCCGCCTCGGTCTCGGCAATCACCGCAACCTTCATAGACCCTCCGACCGCACGGCTTGGCTTTGCGCCGCTGCCGGTAAATGCAATCAGATCACGTCAGGAAAAATGCCATCAGGATGACGATGACGACCACGATCGCCAGCGTTGCCTTCACCAACGTCACGAAGTTGCGATAGGTATGTTCGTGAGCGGGATAATCATTGCCCATTGCGGTCGCGTATTCGACCTCGGCGTGCTCGGCCATTCCCATCTCTCCAAACGGCAGCGTGTCGTTTGAGCATGATCTGGTCCGAAAACCGGTACCCACTTTTCGGGATCATGCTTTTGCGGCGGACTTAGCGTAATTGCGCTGGCAGGGCAACCACGTCTGTTTGCACAATTCTGCCGGCCCAAGTTGGCCCATCTGTCGTAGCACGGCCGCACCGCAGCTTGCCGGCGCGCGTCCAAATCCCTACTCTTTATAGACAAAGTCGTGCAGAAACCGCCGTCAAGGCGCAATCACGCTCATGCTCCGAAAAGAACAAAATGACCTTCTGACCCAGACCGGCCTTGGCAGTCCGATGGGCAAGCTGTTTCGCTGCTATTGGTTGCCGGCGCTGCTGGCTGAGGAACTGCCGGGCAATGATTGTCCGCCGGTGCGGGTGAAGCTGCTGTCGGAGCGGCTGATTGCTCTCCGCGACTCCGAGGGCCGCTACGGATTGATCGACGAGTTCTGCGCGCATCGCGGCATTTCGCTGTGGTTCGGCCGTAACGAGGAAGGCGGACTGCGCTGCCCCTATCACGGCTGGAAATACGACGTGACCGGCCAGTGCGTCGAGGTTCCATCCGAGCCAGTGGAGAGCGGCTTCTGCAACAAGATCAAGCTCACGTCCTACCCCCTGGTGAAGCGCGGCGACGTGCTGTGGACCTATATGGGTCCGCCCGACAAAAAACCGCCGCTGCCGGAGTGGGAATTCACGCTGGTACCGCTGGAGCAGACTTTCGTCTCGAAACGTTTGCAGGAATGCAATTGGCTGCAAGCCCTGGAAGGCGGCATCGATTCCAGTCACGTTTCATTCTTGCATCGCGGCGACTTGGGTTCCGATCCGCTGTTCAAAGGCGCCAAAGGCAATCAGTACAACCTTTCCGACATGCAGCCGTATTTCGAAGTGGTCGAGCAGCCCGGCGGGCTTTTCATCGGCGCGCGGCGCAATGCCGAGAACGGAAAATATTATTGGCGCATTACGCCATGGGTGATGCCGTGCTTCACGATGATTCCGCCGCGCGGCGATCATCCGATCCACGGCCATTTCTGGGTGCCGATCGATGACGAGAACTGCTGGGCCTGGTCGTACGATTTCCATCCGGTGCGGGCGCTCACCAAGACCGAAGTCGATGCCATGAAAGACGGCGCCGGGGTGCATTGCAAATACATCCCAGGCACGTATCGGCCGCTCGCCAATAAGGACAATGATTATCTGATCGATCGGGCAGCGCAGAAAGCCGGTAAGACTTTCAGCGGCGTTGCCGGTTTCGCGATGCAGGATGCATCGTTGCAGGAAAGCATGGGGCCGGTCTGCGATCGCACCAAGGAAAATCTGGTCTCGACCGACAACGGCATCATCATGGCGCGGCATCGCCTGATGCGCGCGGCCAAGGCGCTGGTCGAGAGAGGCGTCACGCCGCCCGGCATCGATCCGGCGCACCACAAGGTCCGTTCTTGCTCGGTGGTTCTGCCGCCGGAGGTGCCATTCAAAGAGGGCGCCAAGGAAGCGCTGCACGCCGAGCGCGGCGTCGCCCAGACGACAGTTTAACCCCCGTCATACGTTTTCCGCCGCCGCATTCCGTCCCGCGATGAATCCCTGGCAAATGGCGCGCGGCAGACCGTGCATGGAAAACCCGCCCGCCGATTCGCCGCCGCAATAAAGGCCGGGGATTACCGCGCCATTCATATCGACCACCTGGCAGCGGGCGTTGATGCGCAATCCCGCGCGGGTGTCGTGGACGACGGGCGTCGCCCAGGCGGCATAGAACGGCGGCTTGGCGATCTTGTAGCGCGGGTTCGGCCTGCCGAAATCGGAATCCTTGCCGCTACCGACGAACGCGTTGTAACGCGTCACGGTGTCGAGGAGATTTTTCGGCGGCATCGGCACTCGCTGATGTTTCATCACGATTTTGCGCGCCAATTGTTCCAGCGTATCCGCAGCGAAGAAGAAGCCAGCGTCGTAATCAACATGCGGCGGCGTCGGCTGCCATTGCTCGCGCGCCACCGCATCGGCGTCAAAAATCGCCCAGATAGGCCCGCCGCCGTTATGGGCACCGCCGACACCCGCCAATGCCGCATTGATGAAATTGTTCGGATTGAATTTGACGTTCTTGGCGTTGAGATACGAGTGCGGCTCATACGGATTCACGCTCATATAGCTATTGTAGTTAAAGTGGCCGGCGGTCTCGTCGTAGAAACGCTTGCCGAGCATGTTGACCAAGATGACGTCCTGCCAGTCTCTGACCGGGAGCCCGATGGCGCGAGCTTTGTCGAACACCGCGCTGCCGGGATGCCAGCGCACGTTGACATAGCCGTACTGGCAGCCGATGGCGCCTGGCTTGGTGATGCCCGAACCAAATTCGCCGGTATAGTTGAACAGCCCCCACAGCGCGGCGCCGATGTCCATGGCGGCCAGCTCGCCGCTGGCGTCCTGATCGGACCACGGCATGCCGGCGAGCCCGCAATATTCCTCGGTAAGTCGCGGATCGAACATGCGGCGGAAGTTGACGTTGCCGGTTGAGCCGCCGGTCGCGATGACGACCGCTTTGCGGGCGCGAAGATTGCAAACGGCGCCTTTATGATCCACGGCGATGCCAAGCACGCGACCGCGCCTCGGCGCTTTGCGATGTATCGCGGTCATGCGGTGTTCGAGCAGAATCTCGACACCAGCCTTGCGCGCTGCGGCTTCCAGCGGCCGGATCAGACCCGCTCCGGCCCTGATTTCGGGGTCGTTCGGATCGGCCGGCTTGCCAGTATGGACCATCGGCCAATCGGCGACGTCGATCTGCATGGTGCGCGGCACCGAAACTCCGATCTCATGTCCGATACTATTCGGCGGCCGGTCGATGACCCTCACCCCATGGGCGAGCAGAAATTCGAACGACGCCACGCTGTTGTCGGCGAAGGCGCGGATGATCTCGCGATCGTTGTAGCGGTAGGGCGGGAAGCCGTTGGTCTCTATCACCGACCAATCGGTCAAGTCGCGGAAGAACAGATCGGGCGAATCCTCGACGCCGTATTTCTTCTGATAGCTGGTGCCGCCGCCGAGCGGCAGATTGCCGCCGCTGGTGTTGGCGTGGCCGCCGATATGCGGCTGCGCCTCGACGACGATGACCGAAGCGCCGGCTTCGCGGGCGATGATCGCCGCCGGCAGGCCGGTCGCACCGGATCCAATCACGACCACATCGGCGTCGCGATCCCAAGGAGGCGGCGCATCTTGTCGTTCCATCTCCGCGCGTCCTACGTTCACCTCGTCATGGCCGGGCTTGTCCCGGCCATCCACGTCTTCCATCAGGCTCGCACCTAAGACGTGGATGCCCGCGACGATCGCGGGCATGACGCGTCAA